>NZ_CALLUR010000101.1:0-21201 GCF_938010445.1 uncultured Thermus sp. | reverse complement strand
CTAAAGGGGCTCCACCACCCCTTGCCGAAGGAGGGCCGGCAAGGGGGGTTCCCCCACCTTGAGGAGGGCGTACCGGCCCCTCAGCAGGGCCAGGAGGCGGAGGGCCTTCAGGTGGGCCTCCAGGGCTTCCCGGTAGGCCCTCACCTCCTCCGGTCCCACGGGGAGGGTTTCCCCGGTTTCCACATCCCTTAGGAGCGCCTCCTCGAGGGGTGGGGATAGTTCTCCGGGTGCCAGGACCTGGACCAAGACCACCCGCCGGGGGAGGATCTTGGGCCAGGGGAGGGGGTCCAGGCCGTCGGTGATGAGAACCAAGACCCCAGGGCCCCGGCGGAAGGCCTCGGGCCTTCCCCGTTCCAGCCGGGCGAAGGCGTCCTCCTGGCGGGCGAGTTTTAGAAGAAGCCTGGCCACCTCTTCCCCATAGACCAGCTTGCCAAAGAGGCGCATGCTTTCGCTTTCGTCCAGGTGGATGCGGAAACGGACCCGCTCGGGGGCGGTTTCTAGGCGGGTATAGAGCCTGCCGGTCTTGGCATAGGCCCGCCAGTGGACCTTGCGCACCTCGTCCCCGGGAGCGTAGGGGCGGAGCTCGTAAAACTCACCCCCTAGGCCCTTCCTTCGGGCCAGGCGCTCCCCGGGATAGGGAAGATAGGGCTTGGTGGCGATGCGGTAGCGGGTCATGCCGTTTGGCAGAAGGTGCAGACCCCCACCGGGGGTAAGGGTTCCACCACCTCCTCCCGGCTTCCCTCCCGGAAGACGGTGATCCCCTTGCACCCTTCCTTCCAGGCGGTGAGGAAGAGCCCTTCCACCACCTCCTTGGGGGTTTCCTGGGGGAGGTTCACCGTGGAAGAGATGCTCTGGTCCACGTGGCGCTGCAAGGCCGCCTGCAAGCGTACCCGCTGGAAAGGATCCACGGTATGGGCCGTGGGCCAGTCCGGTATCGCCCCCTCTTTTTCCCGGCGGTACCGTAGGAGAAGGGGATGCTCCGCCAAGAACACCTGCCCACCGGCATGGCGCAGGTAGGTGAGGGCGAAGATGGGCTCAATGCCGCTCGTCACCCCGGCCAGGATGGAGATGGAGCCCGTGGGGGCGATGGAGATGAGGGCTGCGTTCCTAAGGCCCTTTTCTATCTCCCGCACCAGGGCTTCGGGCAACGCCTGGATGAAGGGGCTTTGCACGTGCTCCTTGGGGTCAAAGGCGGGGAAAGGACCCCTTTTCCGGGCCAAGCGGGTGCTTTCCCAATAGGCGGCTTCCTTGATGCGCCGTATGACCTCTTCGGAAAGCCTTAGGCTTTCCTGGGAGCCGTAGGGAAGCCCCAACATGGCCAGCATGTCCGCTAGGCCCATCACCCCAAGGCCGATCCTCCGGCTCCTCAGGGAGGCTTCCCTTTGGGCCCTTAGGGGGTGGCGGTTTTTCCCTAGGTCCACCACGGCATCCAAAAAGCGCACCGCCAAGCGGGTGGCCTCCTCGAGGCCCGCCCAGTCCAGGCGGGCCCTTTCCCCAAAGGGTTCCTGCACGAAGGCGGCCAGGTTCAGGCTTCCCAGGTTGCAGGCCCCGTAGGGCTCCATGGGCACCTCCCCGCAGACGTTGACCCCCTCCACCTCCATCCTCCCGTACTGGGCCGTGGCCCAGGTGCGCACCCGGTCCCAGAAGAGGAGGCCGGGCTCGGCGCTTTGCCAGGCGGCCTCCACCAGGGTGTCCCAGGCTTCCTTGGCCCGGATGGTACGGGCCACGTGCTCCCGGGGTGTGGTGAAGGAAAGGGGCCAGGGTTCATCGGCCAGGGCCGCCTGCAAAAAGGTGTCCGTGGCCCTTAGGGAGATGTTGGCGTGGCGCACCCGGCTGCGCTGGGGATCGGTTTTGGCCTGGAGGAACTCCAGGAGATCTGGGTGCCGGTCGGAGAAGGTGAGCATCAGGGCTCCCCGCCGGCCCCCGCTGGCCCCCATGACCCCGGCCAGGGTGGAGAAGAGCTCCATGAAGCTTACTGCCCCCGAGCTTTCCACCCCGGCGTTGCCCACCTTGGCCCCCTTAGGCCTTAGGACATCGGCGTTGGTGCCCACCCCACCCCCGTAGGCAAAGGTGCGGGCGGCCTCGTCCAGGAAGCGGGTGATGCCCCTTATGGAGTCCTCCCGGATGGGAAGGTAGTAGCAGTTGAAGAGGGTGGAGCGGCGCCAGTTGCCTAGGCCAAAGAGGATACGGCCTCCAGGGACGAAGCGAAAATCGGAGAAGAGCCAGAAAAACTCCCGCTTGGCTCCCTTTTCCACCCGGGTAGCCCCCTGGACCAGCCGCTGCCACATCTCCTCCGGGGTGGCCTCCAGGAGGCTACCCTCCGGGTCCCTTAGGGCGTAGCGGTTCAGGAAAACAGAGGCCCTTAGCTCATCTCCCTGGAAGAAATCCAGGGCCAGCTTGAGGGCCTCCTCTTGGGTGTACCTCCGGGGCACGCCCTTAGTCTACACGCGGATGGTGACCCGGGCTCCGGTTTCAAAGAGGTGGATGGAGTCTATGAAGCGCACGGTGCGGGTGGTGTGCCCTAGGACGATGGAGTGGGTCCTGGCCCCGCCCCCGAAGAAGCGGACCCCCTGGAGGATGTCCCCATCGGTGATGCCGGTGGCGGCGAAGACGATCTCCCTCCCCGGGGCCAGGTCCTCGGTGCGGTAGATGCGGTTCTCATCCCCGCCCATGGCCCTTAGCCGGGCCCGCTCCTCCTCGTTTTGCGGGGTGAAGCGGGCCTGGATCTCCCCGCCCAGGCACTTGAGGGCGGCGGCGGCCAAGACCCCTTCTGGGGCCCCCCCAATCCCCATCACCGCATGCACCCCGGTGCCCCGGATGGCGGCGGCCAAGGCGGCGATCACGTCGCCATCGGAGATGAGCTTGACCCGGGCTCCGGCCTCGCGGATTTCCCGGATGAGGCCCTCGTGGCGGGGGCGGTCCAGGACCACGATGACCAGGTCCTCCACCGAGCGCTGGAGGGCCAGGGCCAAGGCCTTGAGGTTGGCGGAAACCGGCCAGGAGAGGTCCACAAGCCCGGCGGCGGGTGGGGGGACGATAAGCTTTTCCATGTACATATCGGGGGCGTGGAAGAGGCCGCCCTTTTCGCTAATGGCGATCACGGTCACGGCGTTGGGCAGGCCCTTGGCCGCGGTGGTGGTCCCCTCCACGGGGTCCACGGCGATGTCCACCTCCACACCGCCTTGCCCCAGGACCTCCCCGATGTAGAGCATGGGGGCCTCGTCCATCTCCCCCTCGCCGATCACCACCGTGCCCTTGATGGGAAGCTCGTTCAGGACCCGGCGCATGGCCTGGGTGCCCGCCTCGTCCACGGCGTCCTTATCCCCCTTGCCCGCTAGGCGGCTTGCCGCCAGGGCGGCCTGCTCGGTAACCCGCACCACCTCGAGGACCAACCGGCGTTCTATTTCCATGCTTCCATCATATAGGCCTAGGAGGCGGCGCCGGGTTCTGGCTTAGGGCGGTGCCGTTGCCAGAGGGTTTGGGCCAGGTCCTCGAGGCTGACCCCAGTTTCCGCCAGCACCAAGAGGAGGTGGAAGAGGAGATCCGCGGCCTCCCAGCGCACCTCCTCGGGGTTTTGGTTTTTGGCGGCGAGGATCACTTCCCCGGCCTCCTCCCCGATCTTCTTCAGGATGCGGTCTAGGCCCGCTTGGTGGAGCTTGGCCACGTAGCTTCCCTCGGGGAGGGTCTTGAGGCGCTCCTGGATGGTGGCGTAGACCTGGGCCAGGACAAAGCCCAGGCTGGGCTCTCCCGGAAGGAGGGGGCGGTGGAAGCAACTCCTTTCCCCGGTGTGGCAGGCGGGGCCATGGGGGAGAACCCGGTAGACCACCGCATCCCCGTCGCAGTCCAGGAGGACCTCCACCACCTCCTGGAAGTTCCCCGAGGTCTCCCCCTTGCGCCAAAGGGCCTTGCGGCTACGGCTATAGAAGGTGCTTCGCCCGGTCCTCAGGGTCTCCTCCAAGGCCTCCCGGTTGGCGTAGGCCAGGGTCAGGACCTCCCCTGTTGTGGCGTCTTGCACCACCACGGGCACCAGGCCCTCTGGGCTAAACTTCACTTGGGATAGATCCATCTAAGCGCACCTCCAGGCCCCGTTGGGCCAGGAACTCCTTAAGCTTGGGGATAGGGATTTCCCCGAAGTGGAAGACGCTGGCCGCCAAGGCGGCATCGGCCCCGGCCAGGAAAGCTTCCAGGAAATGCTCCATGTTTCCCGCCCCGCCGCTGGCGATCACCGGCACGTTTACCGCTTCGGCCACCAGGCGGGTAAGGGTTAGGTCGTAGCCCGCCTTGGTGCCATCGCGGTCCATGCTGGTGAGGAGGATCTCCCCCGCGCCAAGCTCCGCTCCCCGCACCGCCCATTCCACCGCGTGGAGGCCGGTGGGAATGCGCCCCCCGGCGATATAGACCTCGGGGAAGTCCCCGTTCCAGCGGGCGTCCACGGCCAGGACCACCGCCTGGGAGCCAAAGTGGTGGGCCAGCTCCTGGATGAGCTCAGGGCGCTTCACCGCCGCCGAGTTCACGCTCACCTTGTCGGCCCCGGCCAAAAGGAGCCCCCGGGCATCCTCCAAGGAGCGCACCCCGCCCCCCACGGTCAAGGGAATGAAGACCCTTTCCGCCACCTGGGCCACCACCTCCAGGAGGATGGCCCGCTCCTCATGGGTGGCGGAGATGTCCAGGAAGACCAGCTCGTCGGCCCCCGCCTGGTCGTAGGCCTGGGCGGCCTCTATGGGGTCCCCGGCGTCGCGGAGGTTGACGAAGTTTACCCCCTTCACCACGCGTCCCGCGTGGACGTCCAGGCAGGGGATGATGCGCTTGGCCAGGCTCATGGGGAAGGAGCCCAAGGGATCCCCACCTCAGGGGGAAAAGGAGCCCTCCTTTCCCCCTTTTTCACCCTGGTAGGCCTGGCCTTCCAAGAGCTCGAGGTGGGCTTCCGGCGACAAGGCCGAACCGCCACCTTAGACCGGTGCCGCACCGCCATAGGGCCATTCTACCCGCTATCCGTCCTTTTCCCAAGCCTGGATGGGTGGTAGCATCTAAAGGATGGAACGGGTGACGGTGGTGGGAGGAGGCCTGGCGGGAAGCGAGGCCGCCTGGACCCTGGCGCGGCTTGGGGTGCCGGTACGCCTCTATGAGATGCGCCCCCAAAGGATGACCCCGGCCCACGCCACGGGGTACTTGGCGGAAATCGTCTGCTCCAACTCCTTGGGGGGCGAGGGGCCTGCCAACGCCAAGGGACTCCTCCAGGCGGAGATGCGCCAGGCGGGGAGCCTGGTGATGGAGGCGGCCTATAGGGCCCGGGTGCCGGCAGGCGGGGCCTTGGCCGTGGACCGGGAGGAGTTCAGCCAGTACATTACGGAAAAGCTTTCCCGGCACCCCCTGGTGGAGGTGGTGCGGGAGGAGGTGGCGGAGATTCCCCAGGGCCTGGCCATCCTGGCCACCGGACCCCTTACCTCCGATGCCCTTTCCGAGGCCATCCGGCGTCGCTTTGGCGACCATTTCCTCAGCTACTTTGATGCGGCAAGCCCCATTGTCCTTTACGAGAGCATAGACCTAAAGAAGTGCTTCCGCGCCGGGCGCTACGGGCAGGAGGCGGACTACCTGAACTGCCCCCTGACCGAGGAGGAGTACCGGCGTTTCTACGAGGCCCTCGTGCGGGCAGAGGAGCACGTCCCCCACGAGTGGGAGAAGCGGGAGTTCTTTGAGGCCTGCGTGCCGGTGGAGGAACTGGCCCGCCGGGGCTACCAGACCCTCCTCTTTGGCCCCATGAAGCCGGTGGGCCTTAAAGACCCCAGGACGGGCAAGGAGCCCTTTGCCGTGGTGCAGCTTCGCCAAGAGGACAAGGCGGGGCGGATGTGGAGCCTGGTGGGCTTCCAAACCGGGCTCAAGTGGCCCGAGCAGAAGCGGCTTATTCAGATGATCCCGGGCCTGGAGGGGGCCGAGATCGTGCGCTACGGGGTGATGCACCGCAACACCTATCTCAACGCCCCTCTTCTCCTGCGGGAGACCCTGGAGTTCAAGGAGGAGGCAGGCCTCTTCGCTGCCGGGGTGCTGGCCGGGGTGGAGGGTTACCTGGAAAGCGCCGCCACGGGGTTTCTGGCGGGGCTGAACGCTGCCAGGCGGGCCCTGGGGCTGAGGCCCGTGGTTCCCCCGGAGGAGAGCATGCTGGGAGGGCTGGTCCGTTTCCTGGCCACCGCCAACCCCCAGGGCTTCCAGCCCATGTACGCCAACTGGGGCCTGGTGCCCCCTGTGGAGGGGAGGATGGGGAAGAGGGAGAAGCGGGAGGCCATGTACCATCGGGGCCTGAGGGCGTTTGCGGAATGGCTGGCCTCCCTAGGGGTGGTCGCCTCCACCTAGGCCCAAGGCCCTGAGCCCTTCCAGGGCCACCTCCTTCTCGTTCCAGGGGAGGGCCAAGGTGCCCCGCTCCAAGGTGGCCTCGTGCCCCTTGCCGGCCAGGAGGACGGTATCCCCTTCCTGGGCCTCGGAGAGGGCGCGGAAAATGGCCTCCTTGCGGTCGGGGATCACCTCAAAAAGGCCCCCTTCCTCCCTGGCGGCCTGGGCCAGGGCCTCGAGGATGGCCATGAGGTCCTCCGTGCGGTGGTCCTCCTCGGTGAAGAAGGTTTGGTCGGCGAGCCTCGCCGCCACCCGGCCGATGTCCTCCCGCCGCTTGGGGTCCCGCTCCCCGGCAGCCCCCACCACCAGGAGAAGCCTCCCCCGGGTGGTCCGGCGTAAGGTCTTTAGGGCTTCTTCCAGGCTTCTGCCGGTGTGGGCAAAGTCTATGACCACCCGGAAGGGCTTCCGTTGCACCACCTCCATGCGTCCCGGCACCCCGGGGAAGGTGGCCAGGCCCCGGAGCACCCCTTCCAGGGGAAGCCCGTAGGCCAAGGCGGCGGCGCTGGCCGCCAGGGCGTTGTCCAGGTTGTAGGCCCCCAGTAGGGGGACGAAGGCCTCCCCAGAGCCCCAGGGGGTGCGAAGGGTGAAGCGCAGGCCCTCTTCGCCCTCCCGTAGACCTTCCCCCCACACCTCCCCGCCAGGGCCGAAAAGCAGGCGGGACCGAAGGGGGAGGCGGTCTAGGTGGGGCAGGCGGGTATTGAGGATGGCCAGCTCTGAGCGCTCCACCAGGAGGGCCTTGGCGGCAAAGTAGGCCTCCGCCGTGCCGTGCAGGTCCAGGTGGTCGTCGGGGTAAAAGCTCACGAAGACCCCGATCCGGTAGGCAAGCCCTTCCACCCGCTTCAGGGCCAGGGCGTGGCTGGAAACCTCCAGGATGGCGGCCTCTAGCCCACGGTCCACGGCCTCCCGCAGGAAGGCGTAGACCTCCGGGGCCTCGGGGGTGGTGAAGTGGCCGATGGGAGGCCTTGGGTCCTCCCCCAGCCTGAGTCCCACCGTGGAGAGGAGGGCGGCCCGCTTTCCCCCCTGGTGCAGGAGGTGGTGGAGGAGGCTTGCCGTGGTGCTCTTGCCCTTGGAGCCCGTAACCCCTAGGAGGTTCAGCCTCCGGTCGGGCTCCCCGTGGAAGCGCCGGGAGAGGTGGGCCAGGGCCAGGCGGGCGTCCTTCACCCTCAGGTAGGGGACGGGAAGGCTGAGCTCCCTTTCCCCCACCACGGCGATGGCCCCCCTTTCCAGGGCCTCGAGGACGTAGTCATGCCCGTCCAAGGGCTTGCGGTGGGGAAGGGGCACCCCGGGGATGGCCACGAAGACGAAGCCCGGGGCTACCCGCCTGGAATCCTGGGTCAGGCCCAGGACCTTCAGGGGCGGGGCCTTCAGGCCATAGGGGGCGAAGAGTTCCTCCAGGGTCATGGTTGGATCCGGGGGCGTAAGGCGGCGAGCAAAGCGGCGCGGTCCTCCTCCTTTTCCACAAAGTCTATCCGGTCCGCCTCCACCACGTAGACGGGGGAGAGGTCCCAAGAGGCGATGAGCTCCTCATAGAGCTCGTTAAGCCGCAAGAGGTAGCCCTCAGGAAGGCCTTGCTCAAAGGGCCTGCCCCGCTTTCTTATCCGCCTTCTCAGGGTGGGGAGGCTGGCCCGGAGGTAGATGAGAAGGTCGGGCGTACGAAGGGCTGGGGCTACGCTCTGGAAAAGATCCATATAAGTCCGCCAGTCCCGCTCCTGCAAATAGCCTTCCCGGTAGAGATTCTTGGCGAAGACCAAAGCGTCCTCGTAGACGGTGCGGTCCTGGACCACCGCCTTGGCCCCGTTGATCTCCAAAAGGTGCTGGCGCACCCTCCTTGAGAGGAAGAAGATCTGGGAATGGAAGGCGTAGGTCCCCATCTCCCGATAGAAATCCTCCAGGTAAGGGTTTTCGCTTACCGCCTCGTAGACGGGCTTTAGGCCGAAAGCCTCGGCCAGAAGGGCGGTGAGGGTGCTCTTGCCGCTACCGATGTTGCCGGCGATGGCCAGGTACATGGCGTTAGGGTTGGGTTTTCCCTTGAAGGCCATGGGCCTTGACCAGGGCCACCACCCGGTCCTGGTCGGGGCCGGGTTGGCTGTAGTCCAGCTGGTCCGCTTCCAGGACCAAAAGGGGATGGGGGTAGCGGGCAAAGTGGCGCTCGTAGGCCTGGGAGAGGGCCTCGAGGTAGGCGGGGTCCATCCCCTCCTCAAAGGGCCGGCCCCGTTTCCTGATGCGTTCCAACAGCACGGGCACCGGGGCCCTCAGGTAGATGGTGAGGTCGGGCGGGGGAAGCTTCAGGGAAAGCTCCCGGTAGAGGTCCAGATACAGGTCCCACTCCGGGCCTTCCAGATTCAGGCTGGCGAAGATGGCGTCCTTGTCAAAGAGGTAGTCGGCCACCACCCCGCCGAAAAGGGGCCTTTCCCGCAGGCGGGAAAGCTGCCGGTACCGGGAGAGGAGGAAGAAGACCTGGGTCTTGAAGGCGTAGCCCTTGCGGTCCTGGTAGAAAAGGGGCAGGAAAGGGTTTTCCTCCACCACCTCCAGGAGGGGCTCGGCCCCAAGCCTTTCCGCAAGAAGCCGGGCCAGGGTGGTTTTGCCTGCGCCGATAGGGCCTTCTATGGCGATGTACACGCTGACCTCCGCAAGGTAGCCTAACGGCTGACGGGCCTGGCCACCATGGTGAGGGTGACCTCGAGCCTCCGCCCATCCCGCCAAAGCGTTAGCCGCACCCGGTCCCCGGGGCGGTAACGGGCGATGAGGCGGACCACCTCCGCCTTGTCCTTGACCGCCTTCCCGTTCACCGCCAGGATCACATCCCCTAGGGCCAAAAGCCTTCCCTGGGCGTCCCGCTGGGCTCCCCTTAGACCGGCCCGGGCTGCGGGGCTACCCGGTTCCACCCGGTCCACCATGGCCCCCTGGGTGGTGGTGAGGCCCACCGCCCTAAGGAGCACGGGAGGCAGCTCGTCCAGGCTCACCAGGCTGGCCCCCAGCCAGCCCCGTTGGGGGATGCCAAAGCGCTCCAGGTCCTGGACGCTTTGCGCCACCAGCTCCGCCGGTATGGCCACCCCGATGCCTCCCACTCCCGAGGGCCCCCCCACCACGTCCGCCACCACCCCGATCACCTCCCCTTGCAGGTTCAGAAGGGGGCTTCCCGAGTTGCCCACGGTGAGGGGGGCATCGGTGAAGAGATACTCCCCCACCTCAGCCCCCACGCTGGGGTCAGGGGTGGGGACTTCCAAGGGGCCGATCCCGGATAGGATGCCGTAGGAGGCCAAGGGGCCTTGGCCGAAGGGAAACCCCACCAGCACCACCCCCATCCCCAAAGGAAGGCTCGTGGCAGGGGTTTTGCTAAAGCCCAACGTGCCCGGGGCTTGGAGTCCCCGCACCGTGAGGAGGGCGATGTCAATCCCCGGGTCCACGGCGAAGCGCTCCGCGGGGAAGGTGCGCCCGTCGCTCAGGCGCACGGTGAGGTCGGTGAGGTCCTGGACCACGTGGTAGTTGGTAACCACGCGAAAGGGGCTTACGAAGAAGCCGGTGCCCACCACCTGGTTTTCCCCAGGGGCCGTGGGGGAACCCTGGACCCGGACCACCGCAGGCAGGGCCTTGCGGATCACCTGGCTTCGCGCCACTTCCTCGGGGGAGACTAGGCGCTGGCCCAAGGCCAAAGAGAGGAGGAGGAGGGCGAGGGCAAGGCGCATGCCCTTACATTACCTCAGGGGCGGGGATGCCCAGGAGGGAAAGCCCGGTCTTCAGGGTTTCTTGCAGGCTTTTCACCAAGCCCAGGCGAAGCTCCTTTAAGCCCGAAGGCGCCGTCAGCACGGGGGTGGCGGGCCGCCCCTCCTCCTTGGCGTTGTAGTAGGCGTTCCAGCTGGCTGCGAGGTCCAGGAGGTACTGGGCCAAGACATGGGGGGTTTTCTCCTCGGCGGCCTCCAGCACCGCCTCCTCAAAGTCCAGGAGGGCTAAGGCCAGTTCCCGCTCGTAAGGGGTGGCCTGGGCGAGGTCCGCCTCCCCCCACTCCCCGGCCTTGCGCAGGATGCTGTGGGCCCGGGCGTGGGCGTACTGCACGTAGGGCCCGGTGTCCCCTTCAAAGGAGAGGGCCTCGGCGTAGCGGAAATCTATTTGCTTTTTGGGCTCGGTCTTTACCATGGCGAAGCGGATGGCCCCCAAGGCCACCATCCTGGCGGCCTCCTCCTTGGCGGGGTGCTCGGGGTTTTTCTCCTGTATGATGGCCAAGGCTCTCCTCTCTGCCTCTTCCAAGACCTCGTCCACGCTCACCGCCAGGCCCTTCCGCCCCGACATCTGCCTGCCCTCCAGGAGCACGGTTTCATAGGCCAGGTGGAAGGCGCCTTCCGCAAGCTCAGGATGCCCCGCCAGGGCCAAGGCCGCCCGCACCAGGGCCTGGGGGTGGCTTTGGCGCACGTCAATCACGTTTACCGTCTCCCGGGCCCTGGGGGTATAGGCCTCCCCCTCAGGGGCGCTGGTCCTGAGGGCGGGATAGTAAGGGTTGGGGTAGGGCTGGAAGTGGAGGCCCTCGAGGAGGCCCATCTTCCAAAACTGGAAGGCGATGTCCTTGGCGTAGTAGGTGGCGGCGCCACCCGAGCGCACCAGGACGAAGTAGGGGTCTTCCAGCCCGGGGATGAAGGGGCTTGCGTCCATGACCAGGGCCCCTGCGTACTTGCCCTCTTGGGGGCGGAACACATGGGGGCTTTGTTCCAAAATGCGCAGGGCCTTTTCCAGCAGCCCCGCCCGGACGATGTCCGATTCCCACACCAGAAGGTGGTAATGGGCGTTTAGGGCCTTCATGGTGGCCATCTGGGCCAGGAGGATGCGGTTAACCTCTTCCCGGAGCTCCCCCCGCTCCAGGGCGTGTAGGACCTCCTCTATGCCCCCTTGTAGGTTGGGGTACTCGGGGTCCTGGTGGAGGCGCACGTAGGCCCTGCCGGCGAAGTGGTCGTACTTTTCCTTTCCATCCCAGGAAAGGCCGTAGTGCCTGAGGGCAAAGAGGGTTTCCGCTGCCTGGCGGCCCGTGTCGTCAATGTAGTTGAGGACCAGGATCTCCCGCCCGGCATAGTCCAGGATGCGGGCCAGGCTGTCCCCGAGGGCGATGTTCCTGAGGTGGCCCACGTGGAGCTCCTTGTTGGGGTTCACCGAGGTGTGCTCCATGAGCACCAGGCCTTCCCTCTTGGGGAAAGGGCCCTTGGGCCTAAGGGCTTCCCCCAGCAGATCCCGCGTGCGGATGCGGAAGTTCAGGTACCCGCCCACCGGGATGGCCTCCTCCACAAAGGGGGGAAGGTCCAGCCGGGCCTTGAGCTCCTCGGCGATGGCCTGGGGGGGTTTTCTGAGCTCCTTGGCCAGGGCGAAGAGGGGAACCCCGTAGTCCCCGGGCTTGTCCTTGGGGGCCTTGGCCACCTTTAGGCGGAGGTCCAGGCCCAGTTCCTTGAGGGCCTGGTGGATGGCTTCTTCCAGGGCGCGGCGCACCATCAGGGGGTTATCTTACCCCAGGGTTTAAGGGGGTTTTTGGCGGCCGCCGTTAACCTGGGATTATGGGATGGCACCGGTGGTGTGGGTTAGGGCTTTGGCTCTTGGGGATGGCCCTTTCCCAGGGTATGCTGGCGGCGGGTTCTGGGCACAGCCTCTTCCTTAAACAAGGTTTCGTCAAGCTGGGTGCCCTATGGGGATGGGGCTGGAACTACCAGGGCCAGCTGGGGGACGGAACCTTCTTAAACCGCAACCGCCCGGTACTTTTGCTCCAGGGTGTGGTGGCCGTGGCGGCGGGCGAGGCCCATACCCTGGCCTTGGACCCAGAGGGAAGGGTGCTAGCCTTTGGCCGCAACGAGGAAGGCCAGCTGGGCCTGGGTTCCTTGGCCAGCCAGGGCCGGCCAGTGCGGGTGGAGGGGTTGCCCAGGATCCTAGGCGTGGCGGGAGGGCACCAGCATAGCCTTTTCCTAGCGGAGGGTGGGGCGGTGTACGCCTCGGGGGCTAACACCGAGGGCCAGCTGGGGGATGGCACCTTCGAGGGACGGAGGTCGCCCGTACGGGTTCTAGGGCTTCCGCCGGTGATGGCGGTGGCGGCGGGGTACTTCCACTCCTTGGCCCTAACCCCTGAGGGGCGGCTTTACACCTGGGGGGCCAACCTTTCGGGCCAGCTGGGGGACGGTACGGTGGAGCCTCGCTCCAAGCCTTTGCCGGTGGAGGGTCTATCCCGGGTGGTCCAGGCCGTGGGCGGGGGCAACTTCAGCGCGGCCCTTTTGGCGGAGGGCTCGGTGTACGTTTGGGGCTTGGATTCCGCCACGCCGAGGCGGCTTGAAGGCCTGCCGCCCATAGTGGCCTTGGCGGCAGGCCGGGAACATCTCCTTTGCCTGACCAAGGAGGGGGAGGTGTGGGCCTTGGGGGCCAACGAGGCCGGCCAGTTGGGGGATGGAACCCAGGAATCCCGCCTCGAGGCCCGCCCGGTGGAAGGCCTAAAGGGGGTTGTGGCCCTCGCCGCCGGGGACGCCCATAGCCTGGCCCTAACCGGGGAGGGGATCCTTTACGCTTGGGGAAGGAACGAGTACGGGCAGCTGGGCGATGGTACCCGGCAAAACCGCCTCAGGCCGGTGGTGGTGAGGTTTCCTTAAGGGGAGCCTCCAAGGCGGCCTTAAGGGCCTCGGCGGCCTTGCGGTTCATGCCGGGGAGGCGGGCCAGCTCCTCCAAGGGGGCTTCCTTCAGGGCCCTAAGCCCCCCGTACCGTTCCAAAAGAAGCCGCTTTCTGGCCTCCCCAATACCCGGGATGCCCTCTAGAATCTGGAAAAGCTCCTGGCTTCTCCGTTTCTGGTGGTAGCGAAGCCCGTTTTGGTGGGTTTCGTCCCGCAGGTGGATGAGGAGCTGCAAGGCCGGATGGGTCAGGGGCAGGCGGATCTCCCGGCCCTCGGGGGTGAGGAGGACCTCCTCCCGCTTGGCCAGGCCCACCAGGGGAAGGTTCAGCCCGGCCCTTTGCAAAGCCCTGGCCGCAGCCCGCACCTGGCCCAGGCCGCCGTCAATCAGGAGGAGGTCGGGGAGGGGTAGGTCTTTAAGGCTTCCCGTAAAGCGGCGAAAGACCCCCTCCTCCATGGCGGCGTAGTCGTCGTTCCCTGACTTCAGGCGCATCCTGCGGTACTCCGCCCGCTTGGGCCTTCCCCCCTCAAAGACCGCCAGGGAGAAGACCCGGGCCTGGCCCTGGAGGTGGCTCACGTCGTAGCCCTCGAGGCGGAAAGGCCTTTGGGCAAGCCCCAGGATCTCCTGGAGGGCCTTTAGGGCCGGGTGGTCCCCCCGCTTCTCCCGCTGCTTGAGCTCGGTTTCCAAGGCCAGGCGGGCATTTTTTTCCGCCAGCTCCAGAAGCCTTAGCTTTTCCCCTTTCTTGGGCACCCTCAGCTCCACCTTCCGCCCGGCCCGGCGGCGGAGGAGGGTCTCCAGGCTTTCCAGGTCCTCCAGGGGGAAAGGGAGCAGGACCAAGGGCGGCAGGGGCGAGGCCTGCAGGTAGTAGTCCCTGAGGAAGGCCCAGAGGATTTCCTCTGGGCTGGCCTCCTCCTTCTCCACCACCCGGCTGATCCTTCCCAGGATGCGCCCCGAGCGCACCTGGTATAGCTGCACCACCGCCAAGGGTCCCGCCTGGGCCAGGCCCAGGAAGTCCAGGTCCCCCATCTTTGGGTCAACGGCCTGCTGGGCTGTGGAGAAGAAGGCCTTTAGGGCCTCCCTCTGGTCCCGGATCTCCGCCGCCCGCTCAAACTCCAGCCTTTGGGCGGCCTCCCGCATCTTGGCTTCCAGCTCCTTCAGGAGGTGGTCCACCTTGCCTTCCAGCACCGCCTCCACCTGGCGCACCGCCTCCCCGTAGGCCTGGGGGTCGGCCAGGCCCACGCAAGGGGCCAGGCAGCGGCCCATGCTGTAGTTGAGGCAGGGGTAGCGCCGCCTTTTCATGGGGTAGCCGGAGTTCTTGCGCAAGGGGAAAAGCCGGTCAATGAGGGTCTTGATGCGCCTTAGGGCGCTGGCCTCGGGGAAGGGGCCATAGTACCTGGCCCCGTCCTCCTCCACCCGCCGCACCACCAAAAGGGTGGGGAAGGGTTCTTGGGTGAGCTTCAGGAAGGGGTAGTGCTTGTCGTCCTTGAGGAGGACGTTATAGGGCGGGCGGTGGGCCTTGATGAGGTTGGCCTCGAGGAGGAGGGCTTCCACCTCGTCCCGGGTGGCGATGAAGTCCAGGCCCGTGGCCTCCTGGGCGATGCGGGCCGCTTTGCCCTCGGCGTGGAAGTAGCTGCGCACCCGGGCCCTCAGGTTCTTGGCCTTGCCCACGTAGAGGACCTCTTCCCCCTGTTTCCAGAGGTAGACCCCGGGGGCCTCGGGAAGGGGAGGAAGCTGGGAAAGCCGCACGTTTCCCATTGTAGAGTGCCCCTATGGAGCCCGTCATGGTGGACGCCCACCTGGACCTGGCCCATAACGCCCGGGCCCTGGGCCGGGACCTTTCCCTTCCCTTAGACCGCCTGAGGGAAGTGGACCCTCATCCGGAAACCCCCCTCGTAAGCCTCCCCAGCCTTCGGGAGGCCAGGGTGGCCGTGGCCTTCGCCACCTTGTTCGTGGACCCCCGGGAGGGGGGACAGGCGGACTGGCAGGAGGAGGTGTACGCCCAGCTGGCCCTATATGAGGCTTGGGAGGCCAAGGGCTGGGTGCGGATCCTGCGGGAGGGCGAGGACCTAGAGGCCCACCTGGCCCGCTATCCCCAGGACCTTGTCCTGGGGCTGGTGCTCCTCCTGGAGGGGGCCCACGCCCTGGCCGATCCGGAGGACCTCCTCCCCTTGCGCCAAAGGGGCCTTAGGCTCCTTTCCCTCACCTGGGCCACCCGGAACGCCTACGCTGGGGGCAACGCCGAGGAAGCCCCCCTTACCGAGGCGGGAAAGGCCCTTTTGCGGAAGATGGAAGCTTTGGGCGTGGCCCTGGACCTTTCCCATCTGGCGGAGGAGGCGGCCCTAGAGGCCCTGGAGGCCTTTTCGGGCCCGGTTTGCGCCACCCATGCCAATGCCCGGGCCCTGGTGCCCTCCCCCCGCCATCTCTCCGACCGGCTTATGGAGGCCCTAAGGGAGCGGGAGGGGGTCTTGGGCCTGGTGCCCTTCAACGCCTTCTTGGACCCCAACTGGAGGCGGGGGGATCCCCGGCTTCCCCTGGAGGCCTTTTTCCGCCACAAGGCCCATGCGGAAACCCTCTTAGGCCCGGAAAGGGTGGGCTTGGGCACGGATTGGGACGGGGGGTTTGGCCTCGAGGCGGTGCCCTTGGGCCTGGACCGGCACCGGGACCTCTGGGCCTTGGGGGATGAGGGCTTCCTGGGGGGCAACTGGCTTCGCTGGCTACGCACCTGGTTCTAGGGGCACCACCGCCAGGGTGCACCGGCTTGCCGCCACCAGCTTGTTTTCCTCGTCGTAAACCTTCACCTCCCACACCTGGGTGGTGCGGCCCAGGTGGAGGGGCCTTCCCACGGCCCGGATGGTGCCTTGGCTTTTCCTGCGGATGTGGTTGCAGTTGATCTCCAGGCCGAAGGCGGCATGCCCCGGCGGGCAGTTGAGGAACCCCCCCACGCTGGCCACGCTTTCCGCCAGGGCCACCGTGGCCCCGCCATGGAGAAAGCCAAAGGGTTGGTGCACCTTGGGGGTGACCTCCAGCTCCGCCACCACCTCGTCCTTTTCCAGCTTCAGGTAGCGTACGCCCAAGGTGGCATCCAGGGTTTCCCTTTCGGGGAAGCTTTGCCTTTCCATGGCCTGGAGTATAAAGGGAAGGTGGGCGAGATCCGCCTTTTCCCTGGCCTCTTGGCACCTCCGGCAGGCCTGGACTTCTTCCTGGACCTTCCCTCGGAGGAGGGGCTTCACCTCATCGCCTTTGGGGAAGGGGCCCTGGCCGCCTTGAAGGTGGCCTTTCAGGAGGAGGCGAAAAGCCTGGTGCTCCTTTCCCCCCTCCTGAGACGGGATGCGCTGCTCTCCGCTAAGTTGGCGGCCCTCCGCTTGGGCTGGGAAACGGGCGGGTTGGAGGGATTCGCCCGGGTGGGCCGGGCCCTTTTCTTTGGCCCCCGGGCCGTGGAGAGTGAGGAGGTCCTTGGGGTGTGGCAGGAAGGGTTGTCGGAGGGGAAGGTGCGGCGGTGGCTCCACCTTGTGGAAGGGCTTTCCGACGAGCGCCGTTGGCTTAGGGGCACGGAGGCCCGGGTGCTGGTGGTCCAGGGGGCCTGGGATGCCTTTACCCCTCCTTTTTACGGCAAGGAGGTGGCGGATTTCGCCAAGGGGGAGGCGGTGCGCTTCACCCTGGAGGAAGCCGGCCACCTGGTCCCTTGGGAGGCCTGGGAAGAGGTTTTGGACCTTGTGGGGGATTTCCTTCTGGGGGAGGCTTTCCGTCCCTTGCCCGGGGGTCTTGCCCTATGAGGCGGACGGGGTACCTCCACCTCTACGGCCTGAACCTGGTCTTTGATCGCAGGGGGAGGGGACCGGCGGTGGTCCTTCTAGCGGAGGAGGCGGGCGCTTGGCCCGAGCCTCTTCCCGAGGGCTTTACCTTTTACCTTCTGGACCTTCCCGGCCACGGCCGCACGGGGGGGCCCAGGATGGCCCCGGAGGAGCTGGCCGAGTACGTGATGGGCTTTGTGGTCATGCTGAACCTGGGTTCACCCCCCATCCTGGTCCGGGGAAGGGGAGAGAGGGTGGGAGAGGTGCTTAGGGAGAGGGGGTACCGGGTTTTCCCTGGAGATTTCCTAGGGGAAACCTTGCACGAAGCCATGAATATGGGGTAACATGCTCCCAGGAGGTGACGGTATGCGAAGGGTTCTAGGTGTTTTGGCGGTGGTGTTGGGCCTAAGCTTGGCGCAGTTTTCCGTGGAGAACTTGAAGCCTTCCTTGGCGGTGGTGGGAGGTACCCAGGGCTTGGGCCTCGAGGCCTCCTGGCACTGCCTCCTCTTCCAGCCCCCGGTGGGGGAGGTGCGGCCCGCCTTGGATATCGCTACGGACCTAGGCGGTAACTGGAACGGGGCCTTCCTCTTCCGCTACCTCTACCCCCTGGCCGAGGGCCTGAAGGCGGGGGTGGGGCTGGGGGTGGCCGTTCCTGGTTTCCAGTTTGCCAGCACCAGCCTCTACTTCCGGGCCGATGCCGAGTATGACCTTAAGGCCGCCTTGGGGGCGCCCCTATTCCTGGGTGGGGACCTGGGCGTGGCCGAAGGCAAGCTGGCGGGACAGCTGAAGCTGGGGTACCGCTTCTAGGCCGAGGCGGGGCGAAGGGGGAGGGTTTAGCCCTCCTCCTGGTTTTCTTCCCCCTCCTCCGGGGCGTCCACCTCCACCTTCATCACCTCCCTCAGGAGGCTGGTGGCGTAGCTCCCCTTGGGCAGAAAGAAGCTGAGCCATAGGCCTTCTGGGGTTTGCTCCAGGGCCCACTCCCGGAGGGGGATACGGATGGGCCTTCTCGCTCCCCGGCGCGCCCGAAACTCCTCCCGCATAAGCCCGTAGCGGGCCAGGATTTCGTCCTCCAGGGCCCTGGCCGCGCCCTGGGCCTCCGGGTACTTCTTGCCGAACAGGGGTCCTGTGGCGCTGATCTCCAGCCTCAAGGCCCGTTCCGCCTCTTCCTCCCGCTCCACCAGAAACTCCCCTCCCGTGGCGTGCTTCTTGGCCCAGTCCCCGGGGATCACCCGGTCGTAGAGCCCCCTTTCCATCCGCAAGGCCACCCAGTCGTTGAAGAGGAGGCTTTGCAGGCTGCCGATCAGGAAGCGCTTGAGCCAGGGATTTCCCCTCCCCTTGCCCTTTTTCACCAGGGCATAACCCTTGAGGGGATTCTGCCCCCCAAGGCCAAAGCGTTGGGGGCCGTAGTAGTTGGGGATGCCCTTGGCCTCGAGGACCTTCAGGACGGCCCGGGCCTTCTCCCCATCCTGGGCCCCGCGGATGAGGATGCGGAAGCGGTTTCCCTTGAGGTGGCCCGTGCGGAGCTTGTTGGTGTGGAGGTTGGCTTGCAAAAGCCGGGTTCCCCTAAGGTTTTCCAATAGACACAGGGCGTCCTCGTGCTTGCGGGGGATGGAGAACCACTGCCGGGTCCTGGCGTGCTTGTCCTTAAGCCCGGCCACCCCGATTTCCTTTTCCGGAACCCCCACCTCGTCCCGCAAAAACTCCACCACCTGGCGGGTGGTGAGGCCCTCCTTTTCCAGGAGGAAGTAGAGGTGCTCCCCTTCCCCGCTGGGCAGGTAGGCGGGCACCTCCTCCACCTGGAAGTCCTGGGGGAGGAGGCGGATCGCCCCACCCACGCCGGGAAGGTCCTGGGTGAGGTAGGGGTAGCGCCCAGCGCGGTAGACCAGGTCCATCCCCCTATTCTGCCCTAGGGAAGGGCCTTAAGCCAAGACTCCAAGACGCCAAAGCCATAGCGGAAGAAGGCTTCGGAGGCCAGGTCCACCCCCGCTTGGGCCAGGATGGCCTTGGGGCTTTGGCTTTCCCCGGCCTTCAGGACTTCCAGATACCGGGGCACGAAGGCCTGGCCCTCCTCCTGGTACTTGCCATAGAGGGCCAGGACCACCAGGTAGCCTAGGGCGTAGCTGTAGGTGTAGAAGCGGTAGTGGACGAAGTGGGGGATGCCGGCCCAGGCGGCCCCGTCCAGTTCTGTCCAGGCCACGGCATCCCCGTAAAGCCTCGCCTGCTCCTCTTGCCAGATCCCGTGGAAGGCCTCGGGGGAAAGGGCGGCTTCCCGGCGGGCCTCGAGGCTCCGTCGTTCAAAGAAGGTGTACATCACCTGGCGGAAGAGGGTGTTCACGGCGTCTTCCACCCTTTCCGCCAGGAGCAGGGTGCGTTCCTCCCCGGAAAGCCGTTCCAAGAGGAGGTCGTCCAGGAGGATTTCCGCAAAGACGCTGGCGGTTTCCGCCAAGGGGGTGGAGGCCCCGAAGTTGAGGAGGCGTTGCCCCCTTGCCAGGTAGAAGTGCACTCCGTGCCCCAGCTCATGGGCTAGGGTGTGGGCGGCGTCCAGGTCGTCGGTGTGGTTGAGGAGGACGTAGGGGTGGGTGGAGGGGAGCCCTCCGGAGCAGAAGGCCCCGCCCCGCTTCCCGGGCCTGGGGTACACGTCAATCCAGCGCTTGGCAAAGAACTCCTTGGCGATGGCCTCCATCTCTGGGGAGAAGCGGCGGAAGGCGGTGAGGACCAGCTCCTTGGCCTCGGCAAAGGGGATCTTAGGCTTTTCCCCCAAGGGGGCCAGGAGGTCAGGGCTGGGCACCTTCTCCTGCCCCAGGCGCCGGGCCTTCCAGCGGTAGTAGGCCTCCACCAAGGGGTAATGGGCCCGGGTGGCCTCCAGAAGGGCTTCTATGTCCTTCACCTCCACCTCGTCCCGGAGGGCCACGGGCTCGAGGGGATGGGCAAAGTTCCTAAGGCGAAGGTCCTGGAGATAGTCCAGGTAGACCGCATTGAAGACGGCGCCTAGGGTGGGGGCCTCGGCCAGGAGCTTCCCGTACAGCTCCCGGTGGGCCTCCCGCCGTACCCCGGGGTCGGGGTCCCGCCTAAGGGCCCGCACCTCCATCTCGGTAAGCTCCCTTTCCCCCACCCGGAAGCGGAAGCGGCCCGTATACTCCGTGTAGAACTGGCTCCAGGCGCTCCTCCCCACCAGGCCCTTTAGGTTTAAAAGCTCCTCTTCCCTTTCGGAAAGGGTGTGGGGGGCGTAGGCCCGCTGCCTCTTTAGGAAGTGATGCAGATCCTTTAGCCCCTCGTGGCCCAGGAGCTTTTGTAAAGCCTCTTCGGGAAGCTTCCTCAGGGCTATCTCCAGGGGGAGAAGGCGGTTTCGCACCTCGGTGTACCGGTTCCTGACCCGGTCCAAGAGGGCCTTGGCCGAGGCGTCCTGGGTGCGGGTGGCGAAGTAGAGGGAGGCATAGTTCAAGGGCTTATAGGCCTTTTCTAGGGCCATTTCGTAGCGGCGGAAGAGGCTTTCCGCTTCTTGGGGGTCCAGGAGGCCTTCTGGGCTGAGGTCTGAGGCCAGGCGGAGGGCTTCGCCGAGGTCGGCCTCGAGGGCCGGGTCCTCAGGTCCCGCATAGAGGTCGGAAAGGTCCCACTCCATCCCGCCCACTATACCGTTTAAGGGATATGTAAGGCCGGCTGGCTAGGGTGGGAATCGGGGTGAGAGGTTTGCGGAAAAGAGGCAGGGGGTCTGCCAAGGGCCGAGGGCCTAGGACCGCGCCTTGGAGGGGAGGATGGCAAAGGGCCTTGCTGGATTTGCCCCTTGCGGAGGCTAGGCACGAGGAAGGCGCGGCCGGAGGAGAGGGTATAGGGCTTTTGCATGAGGCAAAGGGGAGCGCAGGGAGGAGGAAGACATGAAAAGGGTCATGTGGAGGGCGGTAGGGTTTTTGCTGGCCCTGGGGTGGGCTTGGGCCCAGATGGGTTTACCCGGGTTCCCCCAGGCGCCTGGCGGGGGTCCGGGGGTGCCCGGGGCTGGCGGGCAGGTGTACCAGAACCCGGCTTTGGGGATGGCCTTTCCCATCCCCCCGGGTTTCCAGCTGGCGCAAGAGGTGCCTTTTGCCGGTGGGCTGACGGTGCTCCTCATGCACCCTATGGGGGCAGAGCTTTACGCCATCTCCATGGATTTGGGCCAACCCCTGGACCTCCAAGGCTTTCATCAGCTCAACCTCCAACGTCTGTCCCAGCAGGACCAGGTGTTGCGCCAGCAGGGCATCCAGGTGCAACGGCAGCCCCTTTCGGGCTTGACCCTGGGTGGCCGGCCTGCCTTAGGGCTGGTGAGCCAGGCTCTGTTCCAGGGGCAGAGCTATCTGGACCTAAGTGTTTACACCGTGGAGGGCGGCCGGGCGTACGCCCTGCAGCTCACGGCACCAGCCCAGGTTTTTTCCCA
>NZ_CALLUR010000100.1:0-9775 GCF_938010445.1 uncultured Thermus sp. | reverse complement strand
CCCTCGCCATCCTGGTCAACGCCGCCGGGGTCACGTGGGGCGCTCCCTCCTGGGAGATACCTGTGGAAAAGGTGCGGGAGGTCCTCGAGGTCAACCTGGTGGGGGCCTTCCTAGCCAGCCGCGCCGCCGCCCAGCGCATGCAGGAAAGGGGCTATGGCAAGATCATCCACATCGCCTCCGTGGCGGGGCTCAAGGGGGAGCACTCCGAGGTCCTGGATGCCGTGGGCTACTCCGCTTCCAAGGGCGGACTCATCGCCCTTACCCGGGACCTAGCGGTGAAGTGGGGCCGTTTCGGTATACGGGTGAACGCCTTAGCTCCGGGGTTCTTCCCCACCCGTATGACGGAGAAGGTTCTGCCCAAGGCCGAGCCCCTCCTTAAGGCCACCCTGCCCCTGGGCCGCTCCGGAAGGCCCGGGGAGCTGGGAGGGGCAGTGCTCTTCCTGGCCAGCCCCGCCTCGGACTACATCACCGGGGTGGTGCTCCCCGTGGACGGAGGGGCTACGGCCCTTTGAGCTAGGCCAAGTGGTTCAGGGGACCGTGCCCCCGCCCCAGGCCGGGGGCGGTCTCCAGGGCCCGGGTGAGGTAAGCCTTGGCCCCGGCGACCGCCTCTTCCAAGGGCTTTCCCAGGGCGAGGAGGGCAGCGATGGCGGCCGAGAGGGTGCACCCCGTGCCGTGGGTGTTTCGGGTCGGGATACGGGGGGCACGGAAGGCCAGGATGCCCCTTGGCGTGGCCAGGAGGTCCACGGCCTCCGCCCCTGCAAAATGGCCCCCCTTGAGAAGCACGGCCTTGGGGCCAAGGGCGAGAAGGGCCATGGCCGCCTCCTCCGCCTCCCTTAGGGTAGGGATGGGCCTTTGCAGGAGGGCTTCCGCCTCGAGGCGGTTGGGGGTGATGAGGGTGGCCAGGGGGAAAAGCCTCTCCTTAAGGGCCCGAACCGCTTCGGGGGCAAGCAGGGGGTCCCCCCCTTTGGCCACCATCACCGGGTCCACCACCAAGGGGTGGATCCCATAGCGCTCCACCCCTTGGGCCACAGCCACCACGATGGCGGCGCTCCCCAAAGCCCCCGTCTTGGCGGCGTGGATGGGAAAGTCCTCGGCCACGCTCTGGATCTGCTGGTATACCAGCTCGGGGGGCAGGAGTTCCACCCTTTGTACCCCCAGGGTGTTCTGGGCGGTGACCAGGGTGAGGGCGCTGGTGCCATAGACGCCGAAGCGGAAGAAGGTCTTAAGGTCCGCCTGCACCCCGGCCCCGCCCCCGGAGTCCGAGCCAGCTATGGTTAGGGCTACCCGCACACCCCACCCCTAACCCACGGGCAGTTCCAGGCGGGCCCGCCCCCTAAGGACCGCCTCCACCAGGTTCATGGGGCAGAAGGGGCCGCACATGCTGCAGGCCTTGGTCTTGGAGCCCCGCTCCTCCTTGAGCCTCCGGGCTTCCTCGGGATAGAGGCAGAGGGCGAACTGGCCTTCCCAGTCCAGGCGGTAGCGGGCCTCGGACATGAGGCGGTTCCGCGCCAAAGCCCGAGGGTTCCCCCGGGCCACGTCGGCGGCATGGGCGGCGATCTTGAAGGCGATCACCCCCTCCTTCACGTGCTCCGGGGTGGGGAGGCCCAGGTGCTCCGCCGGCGTGAGGTAGCAGAGCATATCCGCCCCCATCCAGCCCGCCAAGGCCCCGCCGATGGCCCCGGCGATGTGGTCAAAGCCGGCGGCGGTGTCCACAGGGAGCATGCCCAGGATGTAGAAGGGGGCGTGGCCCGTGAGCTTCTTCTGGATCTGCACGTTGGTGGCCACCTCGTTTAGGGGGATGTGCCCCGGGCCCTCCACCATGGCCTGCACCCCCGCCCGGCGGGCCCTTTCCACCAGCTCCCCAATGGTGAGGAGCTCGGCCATCTGGGCCCGGTCGGTGCTGTCCGCCAGGGAACCGGGCCTGAGGCCATCCCCCAAGGAAAGGGTCATATCGTAGGTGCGGGCGATGTCCAAGAGGTCGTCAAAGCGGGCGTAGAGGGGGTTCTCCTCCCCCCGCTTCAGCATCCAGGCGGCCAGGAGCCCCCCGCCCCGGCTCACGATCCCCGTGGTGCGCTCTGTGTGGCGGTAGACCTCCAGGTTCTTCAGGGTCACCCCCACGTGCACGGTGATGTAGTCCACCCCTTGCTTCCCGTGCTCCTCAATCACCTGGAAGAGTTCGTCCGCGGACATGTCAAAGAAACTTTTCCTCCTGGCGGCGCGGAACTCCGCCTCGTAGATGGGCACGGTACCCAAGGGGACCGTGGCCACCTCGAGGATCCGCTCCCTTATGGCCCTTAGGTCCCCTCCGGTGGAGAGGTCCATGAGGGTATCCGCCCCATAGCGGATGGCCACCTGGGCCTTCGCCACCTCCTCCTCCAGGTTCACGTAATCGTAGGAGGTGCCCAGGTTGGCGTTCACCTTCACGCTAAGCCCCTCCCCGATCCCCTTGAAGTCCTTAAGGGTGCGGTGGTTGGGGTTCCGGGGGATTACGATCCGTCCCGCCGCCACCCCTTCCCGCACCACTTCCGGGGAAACCCCCTCCTTTTCGGCCACGTAGGCCATCTCCTCGGTGACGATGCCTTTTCTCGCCGCTTCCAGCTGGGTCATGGTTCTACCCCCATGAGTTCCAGAATCCTTTTGGTCGTCCAAGGGGCCAGGAGGACCCCGTTCCTCCCGTGGCCCACCGCCGCCCATACGCCCTCCGCCACCTGGCCCACGAAGAGCTCCCCCGCGGGCCGGTAGCCCCAAAGGACCTCCCTGAAGCGCGCCCCTTCCAGCTGGGGAAAGCGCTCGTGGGCGTAGTCGGCAAGCCACCTGAGCCCCAAGAGGTCCACCCCAGGGGCCCAGCCTTCCCGGCTGGTGGCCCCCACGTATACCCCGCCCTCCCGGGGGAGGAGATAACCCTCCCCGGCAAAAAGGGGCTGGGAGGGCTGGGCCTCAGGAGGCCCCACCAGGACCAGGGCCTCCCCCTTTAGGGGGCGCACCCTAAGGCCAAACCGCCCGGCCCAGGCCCCCACCGCCAGGAGGATGCGCCTGGCCTGGGCGGAAAACGCCCCTTCCCTGCCCCGCCCCTGGACCCGCCCCGGCTCCACCCTTTCCACCTCCGCCTGCAAAAGAGGGGTGTCCATGGAGGCCAGGGCCTCCAGCAAGGCCTCCCGTAGCCTTCTGGGATGCACGTATCCCCCGGGGAAGGTGCGCACCTTTCTTCCACCCCGCACCGGGTAGGACAGGGGTTCCCTGGCCTCCCAGGCCTCCTCCTCGCCCTGGGTGAGGGCCACCACCTGGGTACCGGAGAAGCCCGCCTCCACCTCTAAGCCCCCACCCCTAAGGTCCTCCAGGAGGACGGGGTAGTACTCCAGGCCCAAGAGGGCGGCCTGAAGCACCTCCGCGGAAAGCCCCTCGGGGTAGGGGGCCAGCATGCCCGCGCTGGCCAAGGTGGCGGCCCCTTCCTTGCCGGCATCCAGGAGGAGGACGGAAAGGCCCCGCTTCCGAAGCTCATAGGCGGCTAGGGCCCCGATGATGCCGGCCCCCACCACGATGGCCTCCGCCCTCACGCCTTCGGCCCTCCTAAGGGGATGCCCTGCGGGGGACTCGAGGGGCTCGCCCCCTCCCTGGGGCGCATGGGCCCCGCCAGGTACGCCTTCCTCCCCGCCTCCACCGCCAAGCGGAAGGCCTCGGCCATGGCCACGGGGTCTTCCGCCTCGGCAATGGCGGTGTTGACCAGTACCCCATCCAGGCCCATTTCCATCACCTCCGCCGCCTGGGAGGGCAGGCCAAGCCCCGCATCCACCACCACCGGGGGCAAGGAGGCCTTCTCCCGGGCGAAAAGCTCCAAAAGGGCTCGGGTCTTCACCCCCCAGCCGGAGCCGATGGGGGCCGCCAAGGGCATCACCGTGGCCGTGCCCATCCCTGCCAGCCTCTTGGCCAGGACCAGGTCGGGACCCATGTAGGGGAGCACCACGAAGCCCTCTTCCAAAAGCCTTTCCGCCGCCCTTAGGGTTTCCACGGGATCGGGGAGGAGGTAGGTGGGGTCAGGGATCACCTCCAGCTTCACCCACCTTTCCCCCGTGAGGGCCCGGCCCAGCCGGGCGATCCTCAAGGCCTCCTCGGCGGTCTTGGCCCCGGCGGTGTTGGGCAGAAGCCTAACCCCCTCCAAGGCCTCCAAAAGCCCCACGTGCCCGGGCATCCCCGCCTCCACCCGGCGGATGGCCACGGTGACCACCTCGGCCCCCGCAGCCCGTATGGCCTCCCGCATCACCTCAAAGTCCTTGAACTTGCCCGAGCCCAGGATGAGGCGGCTTTTAAGCTCGGTATCCCCTACCTTCCAGGTGTCCATCTAGCCTCCTTGCATGAGGGTGACCACCTCCACCACATCCCCTTCCCTCAGGACGCGGTGGGGAAGCTCCCGCCCCGGGTAGGCCTCCTCGTTGAGGAGAACCGCCACCCGGGATAGCTCCACGCCTAGCTCCTCCAAGACCTCTTTAAGCGTCTTCCCCTCCAAAGGCTTGGCCTCGCCATTAAGCCACACCATAGAGCTTCTCCCGAAAGAAGCGGGCGGCCCTCTCCGGGTCCGGGGCGTCCAGGATGGCCCGCACCACCACCACCCGCCTGGCGCCCGCCTCGAGGACCGCTTCCAGGTTCTTTGGCGTTATCCCACCAATGGCGTACCAAGGCTTCTCCCTTAGGTGTTCCTGGGCCCAGCGCACGTAGCCTAGGCCGACCGCCGGCCTGCCCGGCTTGGTGGGGGTTTCCCACACCGGGCCTATGGAAAGGTAGTCCACGCCTTCCTCGAGGGCCTTTAGGGCCTGCTCGGGGGCGTGGGTGGACCGGCCCACCATGCCGGGGAAAAAGCGGCGGGCCTCCTGGGGCGTGAGATCCCCTTGCCCCAGGTGCACCCCGTGGGCTCCCAGGAGGGCCGCCAGGTCCGGCCGGTCGTTGAGGAAGAAGGGAACCCCGTACCGCCGGGCCAGGGAGAGCATCCTCTCCCCCAGGTCCAGGGTGGGCCTGGCCTCCCAGTCCTTGGCCCTAAGCTGTAAAACCTCCACCCCCCCTGCCAAGGCCCTCTCCGTGCGGTCCAAGGTTTCCGCAAAGGACCAGCCGGGCCTAGGGGTCACCACCAGATAGAGCCTTCCCAGCAAGCTTTCACCTCCCCTTCGGAGCGCCTAGCCCGGGTCCATGCGCGAGGCGAGGAGCCCAGGCCCACGCTGCCAAAGGGAGAGGCCATGGGTTGTGGTGGGATTTCTTCCGCATAGGCTTCCCTCCGCCGGCATTACCCGGATCAGGTTCTAAGGGTTGCTGGGAAGGACCCAGCTCTCAGCCCCTCGCTTGGGGCACCCCTAGCCTGCCCCTCTAGTTTAGCATGCCTGGGGCCAAGAATGGGGTGCGGGTTACACACCCCAAGACGCCCAGCAAGCCCCAAGGGAGAATCCAGAGCCAGAAACCGCCTTCGGCAGAGATATCCAACCCCCTTCAGGAACCTCGAGGGGAACCGGGGCCCTCCTTTGCCCAAGCAAGAAACCTCCGGGCCCCTTGCGGCCTGGCAGGGAGATAGAGGTGGACAAAGCTTCCCAGGATGCGGCCATCCGTGTAGCCCTCCACCTCCTGGCCTCCCACCCGCCGCCAGGCGGGGCTTCTGGAGGGTGGCATGCGGGCATAGTGGAACTCGTGCCCCTTGAAGGCCTGGGCCTTTGGGGCCACCGGGTTATCCCTTAAGGCTTCCACCTCCCGGTAACCCAGGACCGGGTGCTCGGCCATGCGGGCCACACCGGGCACCAGGCCCACCATGGGGAAGAAGCCCTCCCCCACCCAAAGGCCCTGGGAGAGGTACATGTACCCGCCGCACTCCGCCACGATGGGGCCGGGGAACCCCCGGATGGCTTCCAGCAGGGGTTGGTTTTGCGAAAGCCCCTGGGCAAAGTGCTCCGGGCAGCCACCTCCTAGGAGGAGGGCCTGGGCCTTGGGCAAGGCGGGGTCCTGAAGGGGGCTAAAGGGAATGAGCTCCGCCCCCAGGGCCTGCAAAAGCTCCAAGCCCTCGGGGTAGTAGAAGCGGAAGGCCCGGTCCCAGGCGTAGGCCACCGCCACCTGGGGAGGGCGGCTTTCGGGCAGGAAAGGGGGGGCTTGGGGCAACGGCCCGGCCTCCGCGGCCAGGTGAAGGAGGGCGGTAAGGTCCAGGTGGAGGGCCCGGGCCAAGGCCCCAAGAGGGGGCTGCACCTCCCCCGCCAGCACCAGGCCCAGGTGGCGCTCAGGAATCCCCAGGGCCGGGTCCTGGGGAAGCCAGCCCAAAAGGGGAAGGCCCACGTGGGAGAGGGCTTCTTGGAGTAGGGCGGCGTGGGTTGCCGAGGCCACCCGGTTGGCGAAGACCCCCGCCACCCATACCCCCGGGTCAAAGCGGCGAAAACCCTCGGCCAAGGGGGCGATGGAACCCGCCATGGCGGAGGCGTCCACCACCAGGACCACGGGGGCCCGAAGGAGCTTGGCCACTTGGGCGGTGGAACCCTCTTTTCCCAAGGAATCCTTCCCGTCAAAAAGGCCCATCACCCCTTCCACCAGGGCCAGGTCCCTTCCCCTGGCCCCGTGTTGGAAGAGGGAGAGGAGGCCTTCCCCATCCAGGAAGAAGCCATCCAGGTTATACACCCTGCGGCCCGAGGCCGCCTCGAGGTGGCTAGGGTCCACGTAATCCGGCCCCACCTTGAAGGCTTGGACCTTTAGGCCCCTCTCCCGCAAGGCCCGGATCAGGGCCAGGGCCACGGTGGTCTTCCCCGCCCCCGAGTGGGGGGCAGCCAGGACCAGGCGGGGGATAGGCACCATGGCCTACCCTGGGGAGAGCCGGGCCAGCATCCGGGCGGCTTCCTGTTGGGCTCTATCCAGAAACTGCCCCACCTCCACCCCCTCGGCTTGGGCTAAGGCTTCCAGGTAGGCGTGGAGGTAGCTCTCCGAGATAAGGGCCATCACGGTAAACCCCAGCCGCCGCCAAGCGTCGGCCACCCCTTGGGCCTCCTCTGGGGGAAGCTTCTCCCGGGCCAGGCGGGAAACGGTCTCCACCACCCAGTTCCACATGGCGGCCATCATGGCGTTGGTCACCCCCCGGCGCACGTGCACCAGGCCCACCAGGGTTTGCCAAGCAAAGTACTGGCCGTTGAAGGGGCCGGCTACCGTGCGCAGGTACCAGTCCCTTAGGGTCTTCTCCCGTTGCGGGCGCTCCCCTTCCCGAAAGACGGCCCGGGTGGCAGGGTGGGCAAAAAGGGTGTCGTAAAAACCCTGCACCAAGGGCTCCACCCAGCCCTTCATGAGTTCCTGGTGGCGGGTGAAAACCTTGGCGTCCTCGAGGGGGCGGAAGCGGGCCTGCGGAGGAAGCTGGGACCAGAACTCCTGGGCCAAGGCGTAAAACCGGGCGAGGCTCTTGTCCGTCATGGACACCAGCATAGCGCCCCAACCCCCTTTAATGCTCTATGCCCCGCTGGGCCGGAACCCCCTGGTCAAAGGCGTGCTTAACCTTGCGCATCTCGGTCACCGTATCCGCCAAGGCCATAAGGGCCTCGGGAGCACCCCGGCCGGTAACCACCACATGGACATGCCCAGGCCGTTTCTGCACCACCGCAAGGAACTCCTCCAGAGAAACCCATCCGTACCGCAAGGGATAGGTGGCCTCGTCCAAGACCACCAGGTCCCACTCCCCCGAGAGGATGGCCTCCTTGGCCCGCTCCCAACCCCCCTGGGCCAACCGGGCCGAAGCCTCCAGGTCCCGGCTTTTCCAGGTGAACCCATCCCCCAGCCCCTCCACGGGGATGCCCAGCTGGGCCAAGGCCCGGTGCTCGCCAAAGCGGGCCCCTTGGTGCTTGAGGAACTGGAAAATCCTTACCCTCAAGCCCCGGCCATGGGCCCTTAGGGCCAGGCCGAAGGCGGCGGTGCTCTTGCCCTTGCCGTCCCCGGTGTAGACCAAGAGGAGGCCCCGCCGCTCCCCCTCGGGCTTGGCGTACGGCTTCATCCGCCGAGGGCTTTCCATAGGGCATAGCCTAACAAGCCCCCAAGCTCCGAGAGGGCGATCATGGCCCCGAGGATATCCCCGTTCAACCCCCCCAGGCGGGCCACCGCGAAACGGGCCACCCCATAAGCGCTGCCCAAGGCCAAAAGGGCCGGCCAGGGGTAGAGGATGGGGAAGGGAAGGGCCAGGAGGAAGGCCCCAAAGACCGGCCCCCCACGGATGAGGCTGGCCATCCCCGGGCGCAAGAGGGGATACCGGTTCAGGAAGGGCAGGATGGCGAAGCGGGCGAAGCCGGGGAAAAGAAGGAGGAAAAGGGGTTCGGGCACCAGGGCCAAGGCCTGCCAAAGGAGGAGGAGGTAAAGCCCCCCCACCCCGAAGGCGAAGGGACCCAGGTGGGGGTCCTTGAGGATGCGAAGCCTTTCCTCCTTGGACCTCGAGGCCAAAAGGGCATCGGCGGAGTCCAGAAGCCCGTCCAGGTGCAAAAACCCCGTGAGGCCCAAAAGCGAGGCCAGCAGCAAGGCCGCCAAGAGCCCCTCGGGAAGAGGGAGAAGGGCCAAGAGCGATAGGGGAAGCCCGAGGGCATAGCCCGCGAGGGGGAAGAACAGGGTGCTTCGCCGAAAATCCTCCGGACGGGTCCCCTGGGGGGCCAGGGGATACACGGTGAGCAGGCCCAGGGCCAGGCGCAGGGCGCGGAGCATGGGCCTAGGCGCGGTGGGAAACCCCCGCCTCCGCAAAGGTGGCCATGTGCAGGATGCGGGCTGCCGCCCGTAAAAGGGGCATGGCCAAAACCGCCCCCGTCCCCTCCCCCAGGGCCAGGTCCAGGTCCAGGAGGGGCCTTAGGCCCAGGGCCTCGAGGATGTACCGGTGCCCGGGCTCCCGGCTCCTATGGCCCGCAAACAGGTAGTCCTTAAGCCTGGGCTCCAGCCGGTAGGCCAAAAGGGCCCCAGCGGAAACGGGAAAGCCATCCAGCACCAAGGGCAGGCCCTGCCGGTAGCCTTCCAAGTAGACCCCAGCAATGGCCACAAGCTCCAAGCCCCCCACTTCTGCCGCCACGGCCAAAGGCTTCATCCCCGGGCGTAGGCGGGATAGGGCCTTGGCCACCGCCTCCCGCTTCCGCCTCAGGCCCTCCTCCCCTATCCCTGTACCCCGCCCCACCACGGCATCGGAAGGGAGGTCCAAAAGGGCCGCCGTCAGGGCAGCCGCCGCGGTGGTGTTCCCAATGCCCATATCCCCTGCCGCCAGCACCGTGGCCCCTTGGGCGATGGCCAGACGGGCTGCTTCCCGACCCGCCAAGAGGGCCCTCTCCGCCTCTTCCAGGCTCATGGCCCTCTCCCGGGCCAGGTTCCCCGTTCCCGGCCGTACCTTGCGCCTAAGGAGCTGGGGGTGGTCTGGAAGCTCCCCCTTGACCCCCACGTCCAACACATGGACCCGGCAGTCCGCCACCTGGGCCAGCTGGTTGATGGCCGCCCCACCCCTCAGGAAGTTCAGGACCATCTGGTAGGTGACCTCCTGGGGGTACGCGGACACCCCTTCCGCCACCACCCCGTGGTCGGCGGCGGCCACCACCACCGCCCCCGGGCCCAGCTCCGGCCTAAGCCTTCCCTGGATGGCGGCCAGGCGTACCGCCACCTCCTCCAGGTAGCCCAGGGAGCTGGGGGGCTTGGTGAGCCCTTCCATGCGCTGCTTGGCCGCCTGCAAAACCTCCTGGTATCCCATATGGGAGGAAGTATAAGCTCTGGACATGGAGCTTTGGCTGGTGCGCCACGGCGAAACCCTCTGGAACCGGGAACACCG
>NZ_CALLUR010000099.1:0-3455 GCF_938010445.1 uncultured Thermus sp. | reverse complement strand
GCTTTTGGGCTTTCCTATAGGCATCCCTTCTCTCTTGTAGGGCGGCGTTATAGAGTTGACGGCACAGGGAAAGGACTTTCTCCAGGTCCTGCCTTTGGGGTTTAGTGGGGTAGAGGCGGTACTTGAAGGCCTTCTTGTAGGTGCTATCCTGAATGCGCTTCCCCTCCCATTCAGGTGGTCCCGGGTCCGGGGTGGGCGTACACCGCTGGACCATTTGCTCCTAGTGTAGCCCACTGTGGGGGGTCCATGTATCCCCGGACTGAAGGTCCGGGGCATTATGGCCCCCCCACGCCCCCCTTTTCTGTAAACCCGGGCCTCCAAGCAAGCCTAGAGGAGTTCCTCGGGCCGGAAGAAAAGGTCAATCTCCCTCTTCGCATCCTCCAGGCCTGCGGAACCATGGATCACGTTCTCGTCAATGGTGGTGGCGAAGTCCCCGCGGATGGTGCCGGGAAGGGCGTCCTTGGGGTGGGTGGCCCCCATCATCTTCCGCACCTCGGCCACGGCGTTTGGCCCCTCCAGAACCATGGCTACCACAGGACCCGAGGTGATGAAGCTCACCAGGCCGGGGAAGAAGGGCTTTTCCCGGTGCTCGGCGTAATGCCTTTCCGCCAGCTCCTGGGAGATCAGGACAAGCTTAAGCCCCACAATGCGAAAGCCTTTCCGTTCAAAGCGGGCCAGGATCTCCCCCACCAAACCCCTGCGCACGCCATCGGGTTTCACCATGACAAAGGTCCGCTCCATACCCCTAGGAGTTTAGCAGGTCTACGGCCTTTTGAAGTAGCCCAGCAGGATGTAGGCCACCACCACCACCCAGAGGAGCACCAGGAGGGCATCCCGCCAGTTCAGGCGCACCCGGGGGCGCTCCGGTTCCAGGACCTGGGTGGGGAGTTCCTCGGGCTCCTCCCCCAGCTTGAGGCGCACCGGGGCACCCCCCGCCGCCTCGAGGGGCAGGGCATAAGGGCGACCCCCCTGGGGAAGCTCCTCGGGGATGCGCACCACAATGGCGCTCACGTTATCCGGCCCCCCCCATTCGTTGGCCAAGGCCACCAGGCGCTTGGCCGCCTCTTCGGGAGGAAAACTCTTTAGAACTTCCCCAAGAGTGCGGTCCTCCAGAACTCCCGATAGGCCGTCGCTGCACAACAAAAACACGTCCCCGGGTTCTAACTTGAGCCCCATGAGGTCCACCCGGGCCTGGGGGAAGGAGCCTAGGGCGTTGGTGATCACGTTGCGCCAGCGGTGGGTCTTGGCCTCCTCGGGGCTTAGGAGGCCCTGGCGCACCCTTTCCGCCACCCAGGAGTGGTCCTCGGTGAGGAGGGTGAGCTCCCCTTTCCGGAGGAGGTAGGCCCTCGAGTCCCCCACGTGGGCGATCAGGGCATAGGGTAGGTCCAGAAGGAGGCAGGTGGCGGTGGTGCCCATGCCCCGGTTCTCAGGGCGTTGCGCCTCCTGATAGATGCGCTCGTTGGCCTTTTCAAAGGCTTGAAGCAGGGCCCTGGGGCTTGGGTCCACATTGCGGAGGTTCTCCAGGATCATCTCCACCGCCAGCCTGGCCGCCACCTCCCCCGTGCGGTGCCCCCCCATCCCGTCCGCCACCACGAAGACCCCACCCCAGGGGGTGAGGGCGTGGCCCACGGCGTCCTCGTTCTTGGGACGCTTCAGGCCGGGATGGGTTTCCAGGGCGAAGGCCAGGTCGGGCACAGGGGGATTTTACCGTATAGCCTTGACGCATACCGCATACTGCGGTAGCGTAAAGATACGCCCGGGCACAAAGGCCCGGTCTTTTGCTTTGGGAGGGCGCCATGCGCTTTGAGAAAATCGCCCCCTACACTTACCGCATCCCCCGTCAGGGGAAGATGCGGGTGGATGCGGTTTTCTTCGCCTCGGAGGAGATTCTTAAGGACCTCGAGGGGGAAAACTACGCCTCCTTGCAGCAACTCATGAACGTGGCCACCCTGCCGGGTATCGTGGAGCCCGCCTTAGCCATGCCCGACATCCACTGGGGCTACGGCTTCCCCATCGGTGGGGTGGCGGCCTTTGACCCGGAGGAGGGCGGGGTGGTGAGCCCGGGAGGGGTGGGTTTTGACATTAACTGTGGGGTACGCCTTCTGGCCTCCTCTCTCACTTTGGAAGACCTCCTCCCCCGGCAACGGGAGCTGGCCGATACCCTCTACCGCCTCATCCCCTCGGGGGTGGGGAGCGAGCGCAAGGACGTGCGCTTCAGCAAGAAAGAGCTCAAGGAAATCCTCAAGGAGGGGGCGGGGTGGCTCATCCGCCGGGGTTTCGGCTACCCGGAGGACCTCCGCTTCATTGAGTCAGAGGGCCGCCTTCCCTGGGCCAACCCCGACAAGGTTTCCGATAGGGCCTTTGAGCGGGGAGCCCCCCAGATCGGCACCCTGGGAAGCGGGAACCATTTCCTCGAGGTCCAGTACGTGGACCAGATCTACGACAAAGAGGCTGCCGAAGCCTTCGGCCTCTTTCCCAACCAGATCACCGTTCTCATCCACACCGGAAGCCGGGGCCTGGGCCACCAGGTATGCCAGGATTATGTGGAAAGATTCCTTAAAATGGCCCCTCGCTACGGCATAGAGCTGGTGGACAAGCAGCTGGCGGCAGCCCCCATCCAGAGCCCAGAGGGCCAGGACTACCTCCAGGCCATGGCCGCCGCCGCCAACTTCGCCTTCGCCAACCGCCAGCTCATCGCCCACTTCGTGCGGGAAGCCTTTGAGGTGGTGGGTTTTGCCCCAAGGGAGCATGGCCTAAGGGTCCTCTATGATCTGGCCCACAACAACGCCAAGTTTGAGGAGCACAGGGGAAAAAGGGTCCTGGTGCACCGCAAAGGGGCTACCCGGGCCTTCGGACCAGGGCACCCGGAAATCCCCTTGGAGTACCGGCACGTGGGCCAGCCCGTGCTGGTGCCCGGGGACATGGGCCGCTACTCCTATGTGCTTTCGGGGACGGAAAGGGCCATGGCGGTGTCCTTCGGCTCCAGCTGCCACGGGGCCGGCCGCAAGCTGAGCCGCCACCAGGCCAAACGGGTGGCCCGGGAGCGCAACCTGGTGAAGGAGCTGGCGGAACGGGGCATCCTGGTGCGGGCGGCCACCAAGGCCACCGTGGACGAGGAGATGCCCGAGGCCTACAAGGATGTTTCCGTGGTGGTGGAGGCGGTCCAGGGGGCAGGGATCGGTAAGAAGGTGGCCCGCTTAAGGCCCCTCATTGTGGTGAAAGGATAAACCCTTTCTAAGCGCTTTCTCACCGCCATCTGCTCCCATGGAGGGATGAGGCTTAGCGGCATTCCCTGGAGGAAGGGACTGGCCCTTCTCCTATTCTTCTCCTGTTCCCTGGCCCAGACCCTGCTTCCCGCCGCCACCTTTGGCCTTTCCTTCCGGGAGGAGAACGGGGCCTGGGTCTACGAGGGGAAAGGGGTGCGGCTCGTGTATGTGCCGGGGGTGGGCTGGGCC
>NZ_CALLUR010000098.1:0-20195 GCF_938010445.1 uncultured Thermus sp. | reverse complement strand
GCTGGCGAAGCCTGGGAGCATTACGCCGCACACCAAGTTTGAGGCCTCGGTGTACATCTTGAAGAAGGAGGAGGGGGGCCGGCACACGGGATTTTTCACGGGATACCGGCCGCAGTTTTACTTTCGGACCACGGATGTGACCGGGGTGGTGGAGCTGCCGGCGGGTGTGGAGATGGTGATGCCTGGGGACAATGTGACGTTTACGGTGGAGCTGATCAAGCCGGTGGCCTTGGAGGAGGGTTTGCGGTTTGCCATTCGTGAGGGTGGGCGGACCGTGGGCGCCGGCGTGGTCACCAAGATCCTGGAGTGAGGTGAGGCATGCCCAAGATCCGCATCAAGCTACGGGGCTTTGACCACAAGACCCTGGACGCCTCGGCCCAGAAGATCGTGGAAGCGGCCCGGCGCTCCGGGGCTCAGGTCTCGGGTCCCGTGCCCCTGCCTACCCGGGTTAGGCGCTTCACCGTGATCCGGGGTCCTTTCAAGCACAAGGACTCCCGGGAACACTTTGAGCTGCGCACCCACCACCGCCTGGTGGACATCCTGAACCCCAACCGCAAGACCATTGAGAGCCTTATGTCCCTGGACCTGCCCACCGGGGTGGAGATCGAGATCAAGACCGTGGGGGGTGGCAAATGAAAGGCATCCTGGGCCTAAAGGTGGGCATGACCCGGATTTACCGGGAGGACCGGGCCATTCCCGTCACCGTGATCCTGGCGGGCCCCTGCCCGGTGGTCCAGCGCCGGACGCCGGAAAAGGATGGGTATACGGCGGTCCAGCTGGGCTTCCTGCCCCAAAACCCTAAGCGGGTGAACCGGCCCATGAAGGGGCATTTCGCCCGGGCTGGGGTGGGGCCGGTGCGCATCCTGAAGGAGATCCGCGGCTTCAACCCGGAAGGCGACGTGGTGACCGTGGAGATCTTTAAAGCAGGGGAGCGGGTGGACGTGACCGGCACCTCCAAGGGCCGGGGCACGGCGGGGGTAATGAAGCGCTGGAACTTCGCCGGCGGCCCCGATTCCCACGGTGCCCACAAGATCCACCGCCACCCTGGGTCCATCGGGAACCGCAAGACCCCAGGCCGGGTCTACAAGGGAAAGAAGATGGCCGGGCGCTATGGGGCTGAGCGGGTCACGGTGATGAACCTCGAGGTGGTGGACGTGATCCCCGAGGAAAACCTCCTCTTGGTCAAGGGTGCGGTGCCTGGCCCCAACGGGGGCTTGGTGCTGGTGCGCGAGACCAAGAAGGTGGCCAAGTAAAGGAGGGTATGGTGTACCAGATTCCTGTTCTCTCCTCGTCTGGCAAGCGGGAGCTTTCCGCTGACCTTCCCCAGGAGATCAATCCCCATCTCCTTTGGGAGGTGGTGCGCTGGCAGCTGGCGAAAAGGCGCCGGGGTACCGCCAGCACCAAGACCCGGGGTGAGGTGGCCTATTCCAGCCGCAAGATCTACCCCCAGAAGCACACGGGGCGGGCCCGCCACGGGGATATCGGGGCCCCCATCTTCGTGGGGGGTGGGGTGGTTTTTGGCCCCAAGCCCCGGGACTACAGCTACACCTTGCCCAAGAAGGTGCGGCAGGCGGGCTTGGCCATGGCCGTGGCCGACCGGGCTAGGGAGGGCAAGCTCCTTTTGGTGGAGGACTTCCCCGGCGTGAACGGCAAGACCAAGGAGTTTTTGGCCTGGGCCAAGGCCGCGGGGCTGGACGGCGCGGAAAGCGTCCTCCTGGTCACGGCCAACGAGGTGGTGCGCCGGGCGGCCCGCAACCTCCCTTGGGTGGTAACCCTGGCCCCGGAAGGGCTCAACGTCTACGACATCCTGCGCACCGGACGCCTGGTCATGGACCTGGCGGCCTGGGAGGCCTTCCAGGCCCGCATGGGGGGTGAGGCATGAAGACCGCCTTTGACGTGATCCTGGCCCCGGTGCTTTCCGAGAAGGCCTATGCCGGCTTCGCCGAGGGCAAGTACACCTTCTGGGTCCACCCCAAGGCCACCAAAACGGAGATTAAAAACGCCGTGGAGGCGGCCTTTAAGGTCAAGGTGGTGGGGGTGAACACCATGACGGTGCGGGGAAAGAAGAAGCGCCTGGGCCGTTACCTGGGCAAGCGCCCCGACCGCAAGAAGGCCATCGTGCAGGTGGCTGCCGGGCAGAAGATTGAGGCCTTGGAGGGCCTCATCTAGACCTAAGCCGGGAGGGGGGCCCGGCCCCGATCCGGCAGGAGGCATAGAGGATGGCAGTAAAGAAGTTCAAACCCTACACCCCAAGCCGCCGCTTCATGACGGTGGCGGACTTCTCCGAGATCACCAAAACGGAGCCGGAGAAGTCTTTGGTCAAGCCCCTGAAGAAGACGGGGGGGCGGAACAACCAGGGGCGCATCACCGTGCGCTTCCGGGGGGGCGGCCACAAGCGGCTTTACCGGATCATTGACTTCAAGCGCTGGGATAAGGCAGGCATCCCCGCCAAGGTGGCGGCCATTGAGTACGACCCCAACCGCTCGGCCCGCATCGCCCTCTTGCACTACGTGGACGGGGAAAAGCGCTACATTATCGCCCCCGATGGCCTGCAGGTGGGCCAGCAGGTGGTGGCGGGGCCGGATGCCCCTATAGGGGTGGGCAACGCCCTCCCCCTGCGCTTCATCCCTGTGGGTACCGTGGTGCATGCGGTGGAGTTGGAGCCCAAGAAAGGGGCTAAGCTGGCCCGTTCCGCTGGCACCAGCACCCAGATCCAGGGCCGGGAAGGGGATTACGTGATTCTGCGCCTGCCTTCCGGGGAACTTAGGAAGGTGCACGGGGAGTGCTACGCCACCATCGGGGCTGTGGGCAACGCCGACCACAAGAACATCGTTCTGGGCAAGGCGGGCCGCACCCGCTGGCTGGGCCGCAAGCCCCACGTGCGGGGTGCCGCCATGAACCCGGTGGACCACCCCCACGGCGGTGGTGAGGGCCGGGCACCCCGGGGCCGGCCTCCCGCTTCCCCCTGGGGCTGGCAGACCAAGGGCCTTAAGACCAGGAAGCGGCGGAAGCCCTCCAGCCGCTTCATCATCGCCCGGCGCAAGAAGTGAGGTGAGCCATGCCGCGTAGCTTGAAGAAGGGCGTATTCGTTGACGAACACCTCTTGGAGAAGGTGCTGGAGCTGAACGCCAAGGGGGAAAAGCGGCTCATCAAGACCTGGAGCCGCCGCTCCACCATCGTCCCCGAGATGGTGGGCCATACCATTGCGGTCTACAACGGCAAGCAGCACGTGCCCGTCTACATCACCGAGAACATGGTGGGGCACAAGCTGGGAGAGTTCGCCCCCACCCGCACCTACCGGGGGCATGGCAAAGAGGCTAAGGCCACCAAGAAGAAGTAGCCATGGAAGCGAAAGCCATTGCCCGTTACGTGCGCATCTCCCCCAGGAAGGTCCGGTTGGTGGTGGACCTGATCCGGGGGAAGAGCCTCGAGGAGGCCCGCGCCCTCCTGCGCTACACCCCTAAGCGGGGGGCCTATTACGTGGCCAAGGTGCTGGAGTCCGCCGCCGCCAATGCGGTCAACAACCACGACATGCTGGAGGACCGGCTTTACGTGAAGGCGGCCTTTGTGGACGAGGGGCCCGCCCTAAAGAGGGTGCTTCCCCGGGCCCGGGGCCGGGCGGACATCATCAAGAAGAAGACCAGCCACATCACGGTGATCTTGGGGGAGAAACATGGGAAATAAGATCCACCCCATCGGGTTTAGGCTCGGCATCACCCGGGACTGGGAGTCCCGTTGGTATGCGGGCAAGAAGCAGTACCGCCATCTTCTTCTGGAGGACCAGAGGATTCGTGAGGTCCTCACCAAGGAGCTCTACCCGGCAGGTCTGGCCCGCATTGACATTGAACGGGCTGCGGACAACGTGGCCGTAACCGTGCACGTGGCCAAGCCCGGCGTGGTCATCGGCCGGGGCGGGGAGAAGATCAAGGTCCTGAGGGACACCCTTTCCCAGCTCACGGGAAAGAACGTGGCCCTGAACGTCCAGGAGATCCATAACCCCAACCTCTCGGCGCCCCTGGTGGCCCAGCGGGTGGCGGAGCAGATTGAGCGCCGCTTTGCCGTGCGCCGGGCCATCAAGCAGGCGGTGCAGCGGGTCATGGAGGCGGGGGCCAAGGGGGCCAAGGTGATCGTGTCCGGCCGCATCGGTGGCGCCGAGCAGGCCCGCACCGAGTGGGCGGCCGAGGGCCGGGTGCCCCTCCACACGTTGCGTGCTAATATAGACTATGGCTTCGCTTTGGCCCGCACCACCTACGGGGTGCTGGGGGTCAAGGCCTACGTGTTCCTGGGCGAGGTGATTGGCGGCCAGAAGCCCAAGGCCCGGCCCGAGGAGCCAAGGGCGGAGGAGAGGCCCCGCCGCCGCCGCCCAGCCGTGCGCGTGAAGAAGGAGGAGTAGGCCATGTTGATGCCCAGGCGCATGAAGTACCGCAAGCAGCACCGGGGCCGCATGAAGGGGGCGGCCAAGGGGGGTGACTACGTGGCCTTTGGGGACTTCGGCCTGGTGGCCATGGAACCCGCCTGGATCACCTCCCAGCAGATTGAGGCGGCCCGTGTGGCCATGGTGCGCCACTTCCGCCGTGGGGGGAAGATCTTCATCCGCATCTTCCCCGACAAGCCCTACACCAAGAAGCCCCTCGAGGTGCGGATGGGTAAGGGTAAGGGCAACGTGGAAGGCTACGTGGCGGTGGTGAAGCCGGGGCGGGTGATGTTTGAGGTGGCGGGGGTCACCGAGGAGCAGGCCCTCGAGGCCTTGCGCATTGCCGGCCACAAGCTTCCCATCCGGACCAAGATCGTGAGGAGGGATGCCTACGATGAAGCCCAGTGAGATCCGCAAGCTCTCTCCCAGTGAGATTGAAAAGCTGGTTCGGGAGAAGAAGCGGGAGCTGATGGAACTTCGCTTCCAGGCCTCCATCGGCCAGCTTTCCCAGAACCACCGGGTGCGGGAGACCAGGCGCCTCATCGCCCGGCTCCTCACGATCCTGAACGAGAAGAGGAGGGCCAATGCCTAAGAAGGTGCTGACCGGGGTGGTGGTGAGTGACAAGATGCAGAAGACCGTCACGGTCTTGGTGGAGCGCCAGTTCCCCCACCCCCTCTATGGCAAGGTGATCAAGCGCTCCAAAAAGTACCTGGCCCACGACCCCGAGGAGAAGTACCAGGTGGGGGACGTGGTGGAGATCATTGAAGCCCGCCCCATCTCCAAGCGCAAGCGCTTTAGGGTTTTGCGCCTGGTGGAAGGGGGTCGGTTGGACCTGGTGGAGAAGTACCTGGTGCGTAGGCAGAACTACGCCAGCCTTTCCAAGCGGGGAGGTAAGGCATGATCCAGCCCCAAACCTACCTGGAGGTGGCCGACAATACCGGGGCCCGCAAGATCATGTGCATCCGGGTCCTTAAAGGTTCCAACGCCAAATACGCCACCGTGGGGGATGTGATCGTGGCCAGCGTAAAGGAGGCCATCCCTCGCGGGGCGGTGAAGGAAGGGGACGTGGTGAAGGCGGTGGTGGTGCGCACCAAAAAGGAAGTAAAGCGCCCCGATGGCTCGGCCATCCGCTTTGACGACAACGCCGCCGTCATCATCAACAACCAGCTGGAGCCCCGGGGCACCCGTGTTTTCGGACCCGTGGCGCGGGAACTTCGGGAAAAGGGGTTCATGAAGATCGTCTCCCTGGCTCCGGAGGTGCTCTGATGCAGGCCAAGGTGCATGTGAAGAAGGGGGACACGGTTCTGGTGGCCTCCGGCAAGTACAAGGGCCAGGTGGGCAAGGTGAAGGCGGTTCTGCCCAGGAAGGGTGCGGTCATCGTGGAGGGGGTGAACATCGTCAAGAAGGCGGTGCGGGTCAGCCCCCAGCATCCCCAGGGTGGCTTTGTGGAGCAGGAAGCCCCCCTGCATGCCTCCAAGGTGCGCCCCATCTGCCCCGCATGCGGCAAGCCCACCCGGGTGCGCAAGAAGTTCCTGGAGGATGGCCGCAAGATCCGGGTTTGCGCCAAGTGCGGCGGGTCTTTGGACGTGGAGGAGTAAGATGCCCCTGGATGTAGCGCTGAAAAGGAAATACTACGAGGAGGTCCGGCCCGAGCTCATCCGCCGCTTCGGCTACCAAAACGTCTGGGAGGTGCCCAGGCTGGAGAAGGTGGTGGTCAACCAGGGCTTGGGCGAGGCCAAGGAGGATGCCCGCATCCTGGAGAAGGCTTCCAAAGAGCTGGCCCTCATCACCGGTCAAAAGCCAGCCATAACCCGGGCCAAGAAGTCCATCTCCAACTTCAAGCTGCGCAAGGGGATGCCCATCGGGCTCAGGGTTACCCTGCGGGGCGACCGCATGTGGATCTTCCTGGAGAAGCTCCTGCACGTGGCGCTTCCCCGCATCCGCGACTTCCGCGGGGTAAACCCGGCCAGCTTTGACGGCCGGGGCAACTACAACCTGGGCCTTAGGGAACAGCTCATCTTCCCGGAGATCACCTACGACATGGTGGACGCCCTTAGGGGCATGGATATTGCGGTGGTCACCACCGCCCGGACCGACGAGGAGGCCAAGGTCCTTTTGGAGCTTCTGGGCTTCCCCTTCCGCAAGTGAGGCGAGCATGGCGAGAAAAGCGTTGATCGAAAAGGCCAAGCGTACTCCCAAGTTCAAGGTGCGGGCCTACACCCGTTGCGTGCGCTGCGGGAGGGCCAGGAGCGTCTACCGCTACTTTGGGCTCTGCCGGCTTTGCCTTCGGGAGCTTGCCCACAAGGGCCAGCTTCCCGGGGTGAAGAAGGCCAGCTGGTAGGCCGTGGCCGGTCGGGGGGGTTCCCTCGAGACCGCATGGTCCAGGAGTGAGGTAAAAGGAGAGAGGAAATGTTGACCGACCCCATTGCCGACATGCTGACCCGGATTCGGAACGCCACCCGGGTCTACAAGGAGAGCACCGAGGTGCCCGCCTCCCGTTTCAAGGAGGAGATCCTCAAGATCCTCAAGCGGGAGGGCTTCATCAAGGGGTACGAGCGGGTGGAGGTGGACGGTAAACCCGTCCTGCGCATCTACCTAAAGTACGGGCCAAGGCGCCAGGGGCTGGACCCCCGGCCCGAACAGGTCATCAACCACATCCGCCGCATCAGCCGTCCTGGGCGGCGGGTCTATGTGGGGGTCAAGGAGATTCCCCGGGTGCGCCGCGGCTTGGGGATTGCCATCCTGTCCACGCCCAAGGGGGTTCTCACCGATCGGGAGGCCCGGCGGTTGGGCGTGGGTGGGGAGCTCATCTGTGAGGTGTGGTGATGTCTAGGATTGGCCGGCTTCCCATTCCCTTGCCCAAGGGGGTCACCCTGGAGGTGGCTCCGGGGCTGGTTAAGGTCAAAGGCCCCAAGGGCGAGCTTTCCGTGCCCATCTCCCCGGAGATGCGGGTGGTGGTGGAGGAGGGGCTGGTGCGGGTGGAAAGGCCCTCGGATGAAAGGCGGCACAAGAGCCTCCACGGCCTTACCCGAACCCTCATCGCCAACGCCATCAAAGGGGTTTCCGAGGGGTACGTGAAGGAGCTCCTCATCAAGGGCATCGGTTACCGGGCCCGGCTTGCGGGTCGGGCGGTGGAGCTCACCGTGGGCTTCAGCCACCCCGTGGTGGTGGAGCCGCCGGAGGGCGTGACCTTTGAGGTCCCCGAACCCACCAAGATTCGCGTTCTGGGCATAGACAAGCAGAAGGTGGGCCAGGTGGCCGCCAACCTCCGCGCCATCAAGAAGCCCAGCGCCTACCATGAGAAGGGTATCTACTACGCGGGCGAGCCCGTCCGCCTCAAGCCCGGCAAGGCCGGGGCCAAGAAGTAGGGGGAACCATGGCACGGCTTACCGCATACGAACGCCGCAAGTTCCGGGTGCGCAACCGCGTCAAGCGCGCGGGCCGGCTCCGCTTGTCCGTCTTCCGGAGCCTTAACCACATCTACGCCCAGATCATTGACGACGAGAAGGGCCATACCCTGGTGGCCGAGTCCAGCCTGGCCCTGAAGCTCCAGGGCAACAAGACGGAGGTGGCCCGGCAGGTGGGCCGGGCCTTGGCGGAGAAGGCCAAGGCCTTGGGGATCACCAAGGTGGCCTTTGACCGGGGTCCTTACAAGTACCACGGACGGGTCAAGGCCCTGGCGGAAGGGGCCAGAGAAGGGGGCCTGGAGTTCTAGGTCGCGTAGCGAGGAGGAAGCATGCCCGAGACCGATTTTGAAGAGAAGATGATCCTGGTGCGGCGCACCGCCAAGACCTACCAGGGTGGCCGCCGCTTCCGCTTCGGAGCCTTGGTGGTGGTGGGGGATCGGCAGGGCCGGGTGGGCCTGGGCCTGGGTAAGGCCAAGGAGGTGCCCCTTGCGGTGCAGAAGGCGGGGTATTACGCCCGCCGCAACATGGTGGAGGTGCCCATCCAAAACGGCACCATTCCCCATGAGATTGAGGTGGAGTACGGAGCTTCCAAGATCCTCCTGAAGCCGGCAGCCCCGGGTACGGGGGTGATCGCGGGGGCGGTTCCCCGGGCCATCCTCGAGCTCGCCGGGATCACGGATATCCTCACCAAGGAGCTGGGGAGCCGTAACCCCATCAACATCGCCTACGCCACCATGGAGGCGCTCAGGCAGCTTAAGACCAAGCAGGATGTGGAGCGCCTGCGGAAAGGCGGTGAGGAGTGATGGCCAAGCTTAAGGTCAAGCTGGTGAAAAGCCCCATTGGGTATCCCAAGGACCAGAAGGCGGCCTTGAAGGCCCTGGGGCTGACCAAGCTTCACAAGGAAAAGGTCTTTGAAGACCATCCCGCCATACGGGGGAACATCCAGAAGGTGGCCCACCTGGTGCGGGTGGAGGTGCTGGAATGAAGCTCACCGATCTAAAACCCAATCCTGGTGCCAACAAGAGGCGGAAACGGGTGGGGCGGGGTCCTGGCTCCGGCCACGGCAAGACGGCCACCCGGGGCCACAAGGGGCAGAAGTCCCGCTCCGGTGGCCTCAAGGACCCGCGCCGCTTTGAGGGGGGGCGCTCCACCACCCTGATGCGCCTGCCCAAGCGGGGGATGCAGGGCCAGGTGCCCGGGGAGATCAAGCGGCCCAGGTACCAGGGGGTGAACCTGAGGGACCTGGCCCGCTTCCAGGGGGAGGTGACCCCCGAGATGCTGGTCCAGGCCGGGATTCTGAAGAAGGGGTACAGGCTAAAGGTGCTCGGGGAGGGGGAGGCTAAGCCCCTTAGGGTGGTGGCCCACGCCTTTTCCAAAACTGCCCTGGAGAAGCTGAAGGCTGCGGGCGGCGAGGCCGTCCTGCTGGCCCCATTGCCTGAAGGGCAAACGCCTAAGGAGGCTTAGGATGCTTAAGGCCTTCCGGAGCGCCCTGGCCATTCCCGAACTGCGCCAGCGGATCCTCTTCACCCTGCTGGTGTTGGCCGCCTACCGCCTGGGGGCCTTTATCCCCACCCCGGGGGTGGACCTGGACAAGATCCAGGAGTTCCTGCGCACCACCCAGGGGGGGGTTTTCGGCATCATCAACCTGTTTTCCGGCGGTAACTTTGAGCGCTTCTCCATCTTTGCCCTGGGGATCATGCCCTATATCACCGCGGCCATCATCATGCAACTTTTGGTGAACGTGGTCCCCGCCCTGGAGAAGCTTTCCAAGGAGGGTGAGGAGGGCCGCCGCATCATCAACCAGTACACCCGCATCGGCGGCATCGCTCTGGGGGCTTTCCAGGGATTCTTTCTGGCCACCGCCTTCCTGGGGGCGGAGGGCGGGCGCTTCCTCCTTCCCGGCTGGTCCCCCGGTCCCTTTTTCTGGCTGGTGGTGGTGGTCACCCAGGTGGCGGGCATCGCCCTTCTCCTTTGGATGGCGGAGCGCATCACCGAGTACGGCATCGGCAACGGCACCAGCATGATCATCTTTGCCGGGATCGTGGTGGACTGGCTGCCGCAGCTTTTCCGCACCGCGGGCCTCATCCGCACCGGGGAAGTGAACCTGGTGGCCTTCCTCTTCTTCCTGGCCTTCATCGTCTTGGCCTTTGCCGGGATGGCGGCGGTGCAGCAGGCGGAAAGGCGTATTCCTGTCCAGTACGCCAGGAAGGTGGTGGGCAGAAGGGTCTATGGGGGGCAGGCCACCTACATCCCCATCAAGCTGAACGCCGCTGGCGTCATCCCCATCGTGTTCGCCGCCGCCATTCTGCAGATTCCCATCTTCCTCACCGCCCCCTTCCAGGACAACCCCGTGCTCCAGGCCATCGCCAACTTCTTCAACCCCACCCGTTTCTCGGGTCTACTCATTGAGGTGGCGCTCATCGTCCTTTTCACCTACGTGTACACCGCGGTGCAGTTTGACCCCAAGCGGATTGCGGAAAGCCTCCGGGAGTACGGGGGCTTCATCCCGGGTATCCGTCCCGGGGAGCCCACGGTGAAGTTCCTGGAGCACATCGTTTCCCGCCTGACCCTCTGGGGGGCCCTTTTCCTGGGCCTGGTGGCGGCCTTGCCCCAGATCATCCAGAACCTCACCGGGGTGAAGAGCATCGCCTTTTCCGGCATCGGCCTTCTCATCGTGGTGGGCGTGGCCCTGGATACCCTTAGGCAGATTGAGAGCCAGCTGATGCTGAGGAACTACGAGGGGTTCCTCTCCAAGGGCCGCATCCGCGGCCGCACGCGTTAGGAGGAAGGATGGGGGAAGCGGTGATCTTCTTGGGGCCGCCGGGGGCGGGGAAGGGTACCCAGGCCTCGCGGCTTGCGGTGGAGCTGGGCTTTAAGAAGCTTTCCACCGGGGACATCCTCCGGGACCACGTGGCCCGGGGCACGCCCTTAGGCCAGCAGGTGAAGCCCATCATGGACCGGGGGGACCTGGTGCCGGATGAGCTCATCCTGGCCCTGATCCGGGAGGAGCTGGCGGAACGGGTGATTTTTGATGGGTTTCCCCGTACCCTGGCCCAGGCCGAGGCTTTGGACCAGCTCCTCGGGGAAACGGGAACCCGGCTCCTCGGGGTGGTGCTGGTGGAGGTGCCGGAGGAGGAGCTCATCGCCCGGATGCTGAAGCGGGCGGAGCTGGAGGGTCGTTCCGACGATAACGAGGAGACCATCCGGCACCGGCTCCGGGTTTACCGGGAGAAGACCGAGCCCTTGGTGCAGTATTATGAGAAAACGGGTGCCTTGAGGCGGGTGGATGGCCTGGGTACCCCTGATGAGGTCTACGCCCGCATCCGGGCTTCCTTAGGAATCTGATGGCCATCAAGCTGAAGAGTCCATGGGAGATTGAGCGCATGCGGGAGGCGGGGGCCCTCCTCACCGAGGTGGTGGAGGAGGTGGGGCGGCACGTGGAGCCCGGCATCACCACCAAGGAGCTGGACCGGATCGCCTACGAGGCCATAAGGAAGCGCAAGGCCAAGCCGGCCTTCCTGGGTCTATATGGGTTTCCCGCCACCCTGTGCACCTCGGTGAACGAGGTGGTGGTTCACGGCATTCCCTCAGAGGAGCCCCTAAAGGAAGGGGATATCCTCTCCGTGGATGTGGGCCTCATCTACGGGGGTTTCGCTGCGGATATGGCCCGGACCTTTCCCGTGGGCAAGGTTTCCCCGGAGGCGGAAAGGCTCATAAGGGACACGGAGGCTGCCTTCTGGGAGGGGTTTAAGTACCTTAGGCCCGGCTACCGCATCGGGGATGTGGCCCATGCGGTGCAGACTTTTCTGGAAGGCCGGGGGTATGGGGTGGTGCGGGAGTTCGTGGGGCATGGGGTAGGCCGGGAGATCCACGAGGATCCCCAGCTGCCCAACTTCGGCAAGCCGGGAACGGGACCCAAGATCCGGCCGGGTATGACCCTGGCCCTCGAGCCCATGGTCACCTTGCGCCCAGCCTCTGTGGTAATATTGGAAGATGGCTGGACGGCGAGCGCCGGACCTGGCAACCTCGCCGCCCACTACGAGAACACCGTCTTGGTGACGGAAGAGGGCCCGGAGCTTCTCACCGGGGTTGCCCTGGTGCGGGCGCAGTAGGAGGGGTATGGCGAAGGAGAAGGACACCATTCGGGCAGAGGGCGTGGTTACCGAGGCCTTGCCCAACACCACGTTTCGGGTGAAGCTGGACTCGGGGCCCGAGATCCTGGCCTACATCTCGGGCAAGATGCGCATGCACTACATCCGCATCCTGCCTGGGGACCGGGTGGTGGTGGAGATTACCCCCTACGACCCCACGCGGGGCCGCATCGTGTACAGGAAGTAGGAGGCGAGATGAAGGTACGGGCATCGGTGAAAAAGATGTGCGACAAGTGCAAGGTGGTGCGCCGGCACGGTCGGGTGTACGTGATCTGCGAAAACCCGAAGCACAAGCAGCGGCAAGGGTAAGGAGGGAACGTGGCGAGGATTGCAGGTGTGGAGATTCCCAGGAACAAGCGGGTGGACGTGGCCCTCACCTACATCTACGGCGTGGGGCCGGCCCGGGCCAAGGAGGCCTTGGAGAAGACGGGGATCAACCCGGCGACCCGGGTAAAGGACCTCACCGAGGCGGAGGTGGTGCGCCTTCGGGAGTACGTGGAGAACACCTGGAAGCTGGAGGGTGAGCTCAGGGCGGAGGTAGCCGCCAACATCAAGCGTCTCATGGACATCGGTTGCTACCGGGGCCTCCGCCACCGCCGCGGATTGCCGGTGAGGGGGCAGCGCACCCGTACCAATGCCCGTACCCGGAAGGGCCCCCGCAAGACGGTGGCGGGCAAGAAGAAGGCGCCTAGGAAGTAGTTCTAGGGCCAGTGGATACTCCTAAAGCTGAGGGAGAGTATGGCCAGAAAAGCGACCAAGAAAAAAGTCAAGCGACAGGTGGCCATTGGGAAGGCGTACATCCACGCCTCCTACAACAACACCATCGTGACCATCACCGACCCGGACGGCAACCCCATCACCTGGTCCTCGGGTGGGGTCATCGGCTACAAGGGGAGCCGCAAGGGCACCCCGTATGCGGCCCAGCTTGCGGCCATGGACGCCGCCAAGAAGGCTATGGCCTACGGCATGCAGAGCGTGGACGTGATCGTGCGCGGCACTGGGGCGGGCCGGGAGCAGGCCATCCGGGCCCTCCAGGCCTCGGGTTTGCAGGTGAAGTCCATCGTGGACGACACCCCCGTGCCCCATAACGGCTGCCGGCCTAAGAAAAAGTTCCGCAAGGCTTCGTAAGGAGTAGGAGAAGATGGGTCGTTACATTGGTCCAGTTTGCCGTCTTTGCCGCCGGGAAGGAGTGAAGCTTTACCTGAAGGGGGAGCGTTGCTACAGCCCCAAGTGCGCCATGGAGCGCCGCCCCTACCCTCCGGGGCAGCACGGGCAGAAGCGCACCCGCCGGCCTTCCGACTACGCGGTGCGCCTGAGGGAGAAGCAGAAGCTCCGCCGCATCTACGGGATTTCGGAAACCCAGTTCCGCAACCTCTTTGAGGAGGCCAGCCGTAAGAAGGGGGTTACAGGTACCGTCTTCCTGGGGCTTTTGGAGTCCCGCTTGGACAATGTGGTCTATCGGCTGGGCTTCGCTGCTAGCCGCCGCCAGGCCCGGCAGATGGTGCGCCATGGGCACATCACCGTGAACGGGCGCCGGGTGGACCTTCCCGCCTACCGGGTGAAGCCGGGGGACGAGATCGCCATCGCCGAGGGTAGCCGCAACCTGGCCTTCATCCGGGAGAACCTCGAGGCCATGAAGGGCCGCAAGGTGGGCCCCTGGCTTTCCTTGGACGTGGAGGGGATGAAGGGCAAGTTCCTGCGCCTGCCGGATCGGGAGGACCTGGCCCTGCCCGTGAACGAGCAGCTGGTGGTGGAGTTCTACTCCAGGTAGCCCTGGAGGGGCCTGGCCTGTCCGGGCCCCTATATTGGCAAGGAGGTCTATGTTAGAGAGCAAGCTGAAAGCCCCGGTCTTCACGGTGCGCACCCAGGGGCGGGAATATGGGGAGTTCGTCCTGGAGCCCCTGGAGCGGGGGTTCGGCGTCACCCTGGGCAACCCCTTGAGGCGGATTCTCCTTTCCTCCATCCCCGGGACCGCGGTCACCAGCGTCTACATTGAGGATGTGCTCCACGAGTTCTCCACCATTCCCGGGGTCAAGGAGGATGTGGTGGAGATCATCCTGAACCTGAAGGAGCTGGTGGTGCGCTTCCTGGACCCCAGGATGCAGACCACCACCCTGATCCTAAAGGCCCAAGGCCCTAAGGTGGTCAGGGCGGGGGATTTTGTCGTCCCACCCGATGCCGAGATCCTAAACCCCGATCTGCCCATCGCCACCTTGGAGGAGGGGGGCAAGCTCTACATGGAGGTGCGGGTGGACCGGGGCGTGGGGTACGTGCCCGCCGAGCGCCACGGCATCAAGGACCGGATCAACTCCATCCCCGTGGACGCCATCTTTTCCCCTGTGCGCCGGGTGGCCTTCCAGGTGGAGGATACCCGGCTTGGCCAGCGCACCGACCTGGACAAGCTGACCCTTAGGATCTGGACGGACGGTTCCGTGACCCCCCTGGAGGCCCTGAACCAGGCGGTGGAGATCCTTAGGGAGCACCTTTCCTACTTCGCCAACCCCCAGGCCACCGCCCTGCCTGCCCCGGAGCCGGCTTCGGTGGAGCGCACGGAAGGGGAGGAGGACCTGGACCTGCCCTTGGAGGAGCTAGGGCTTTCCACCCGGGTTCTTCACAGCCTCAAGGAGGAGGGGATCGAGTCGGTGCGGGCGCTTTTGGCCTTGAACCTCAAGGACCTTAAGAACATCCCCGGCATCGGGGAAAGGAGCCTCGAGGAGATCCGCGAGGCCCTGGCCAAGAGGGGCTTCGCCCTAAAGGAGTGAGACCATGCGCCACCTAAAGTCTGGAAGGAAGTTGAACCGCCACTCTTCCCACCGCCTGGCCCTATACCGGAACCAGGCCAAGAGCCTGCTCACCCATGGCCGCATCACCACCACCGTGCCCAAGGCCAAGGAGCTCACCGGGTTCGTGGACCACCTCATCCACCTGGCCAAGCGGGGCGACCTGCACGCCCGCCGCCTGGTGCTGAGGGATCTGCAGGACGTGAAGCTGGTGCGCAAGCTCTTTGATGAGATTGCTCCCAAGTACCAGAACCGGGCCGGGGGGTACACCCGGGTGCTGAAGCTGGCGGAGCGCCGGCGGGGGGATGGGGCGCCCTTGGCCCTGGTGGAGCTGGTGGAGTAGGGTACCGAAAGGGGGCAAGGATACCCCTTTGGCGCCGGGCCCCAGGATGGGGTACCGGCGTTTAGGCCTTTCCTCCCCGCTCCTGGAGGAGCCTTAGCACCTGGTCCTCCAGTTCGCCGATGTAGGCGGCCAGGGTGTTGCCGTGCTTTTCCAGGATTTCCGCCAGGCGGGCCTCGAGGGCCCGGATCTCCTCCTTCTCCGCCTCCGCCAGGCGCTTCAGTTCCTCTTCCAGGTAGCGCCTGAGCTCGGTGTAGCGGCTCTCCTCCGCTTGTTCGGCCAGCTTTTTGTAGTGGAGAAGCTCCCGGGCGTAGCGCCGCACCTCCAGGAGGGCGGCGGTTTCCAGGCCGATGGTGAAGATGAGGTAGAGGAGGGAAACCACCCCCAAGGCCACCACCAGGACCAAGCCCAAGGGGGCTTCCACCCGGGTGAGGCCTAAGGATAGGGAGGTGGGTTTGGTAATCTCCCCCCAGTTGAGCCAGGCGAAGAGCACCAGCAGAAGGAGGACGAAGAGGGCAAAAAGGGTGCGCGCGCTCATAGGTCAGCCTCCATAGGGCACCGGGGGGATTATACACTCTTCCCCATGGGCTACCTCTACCTGCTCCTGGCGGCCTTCCTTTGGGGTCTCATCGGCCCCGTAAGCCGCCTGGCCTTTCAGGAAGGGCTTACCCCGCTTGCCGTGGCCTTTTTCCGGGCGGTCATCGCCTGGGTGTTCTTCGGCGCGCATGCCCTCTTCCTGCGCCAGGTCAGGGTGGAGGGCCGGGATGCCTTACCCCTCCTGCTTTTCGGTCTGGTGGGGGTTTCCCTCTTCTACGGTTCCTACCAGCTGGCGGTGGTCTACGGGGGGGCGGCCTTGGCCTCGGTCCTCCTCTACACGGCCCCCGCCTGGGTGGCCCTCCTTTCCCGGGTGGTTCTCAAGGAACCCCTGGACCCCACGGGGCTTTGGGCGGTGGCCCTGACCCTTCTGGGGGTGGGGCTGATGGGGGCAGGAGGGGGGAGTGGGGTACGGGTCCTGTACCTGGCCCTTTTCTTCGGGCTCCTTTCCGGGTTCACCTATGCCCTTTACTACATCTTCGGCAAGCTTTACCTTCCCCGTTACGCCACCCCCACCCTCTTCCTCTACGCCCTGCCCGTGGGGGCCTTGGGGCTTTTGCCCTGGGTGGAGTTCCCGCCTCTGAGCCCCAAGGGCCTAGGAGCCTTGCTCTTCTTGGGGACGTTTTCCACGTACGGGGCCTATCTGGCCTACTATGCGGGATTAAGGCGCCTTCCCGCCACCCGGGCCAGCGTGGTGGCCACCCTCGAGCCCGTGGTGGCCAACCTGTTCGCCTATCTCCTTTTCCGGGAGGTGCTTTCCCTATGGGCTTACCTGGGGGCGGGCCTGGTGCTCCTGGCGGTGCTCCTTACGGTGCGGCGCTAGGGGCTTCAGGTTAGCCACACCTGAAGGTAGGGTTGCCAGTCCTCGGGGACCTCTTTCAGGTCGGAAAGAAAAAGGGGCGCCCTGGGCGCCCGGGGGGGCTTGAGCAGGCGCATCCCCGCCTCCTCGGGGGTGCGGTCCCCCTTCTTCAGGTTGCAGGGACGGCAGGCGGCCACCAGGTTTTCCCAGGTACTCCGGCCGCCCCGGCTTTTAGGAAGCACGTGGTCCACGGTCAGCTCCCCCCCTTGCCTTCCACAGTACTGGCAGGTGTAGCGGTCCCGCCTCAGGATGTTGCGGCGGTTGAGGGGGATGCGGCTTGGTCCCCGCCGCACCAGGCGCTTCAAGCGGATGACGCTGGGGACGGGGATCCGGGTGGATGGGGTGTGCAGGTAGCGGCCGCTTTCCGAAAGCATCTCCGCTCCCCCGGAAAGCACCAAGAGGACGCTTCGCTTGATGCTGGCCAGCCCCAAGACCTCGTAGGCGGCATTCAGCACCAGCACCCTCGGGGCATCCAGGTCCAAGGGTTTAGCCAAGACCCCACCCACGCCCTTAGGATAGCAAAGGGCCTTTGGCCTGGAGCTATGCTATGCTAAGGGCAACGACGCGTTGGAGGCCCTTATGATGAATCCTTTTTCCCGAGTCCTTCCCCTGCTCCTTGGGTTTGGGATAGCCTGGGCCCAGGTTTCCTTGGAGCGGGCGGATGGCCTTTTTAAGGCCGGGGAGTACGCCAAGGCCGCCCTGGCCTACGAGGAGGTTCTGTCGCAGGATTATGGCCTCTTTGAGGCCCATTTGGGCCTGGGGGTAAGCCTCTTTCGCCTGGGCCGCCTCGAGGAGGCCCGCTTCGCCTTTGACCAGATGGTCCGGGTCTTCCCCGACCGCTACGAGGGGCATTTCAACCTGGGCCAGGTCCAGTTGCGCCTGGGAAGGCCCAAGGAGGCAGCGGAGGCCTTTGCCAAAGCGGTGGAACTCAGGCCCACAGAGGAAGCCTACCTGGGATGGGCCAGCGCCCTCACCCAGGCGGGACAGGCCAAAGAGGCGGCGGGGGTCTTGCGCAAGGGTCTTACCCCAGAGCGGAGCCCGGCCTACCACCTGGCCCTGGCCCAGTCCCTGTACGCCTCGGGGGCCCGGGCGGAGGCGGTGCCGGTGCTCTATGGCCTTGTGAACCGGGAGCCTGGGCTGGCTGAGGGCTGGGATCTTTTAGCCCGCATCCTGGCGGAGGAGGGCCTCAAGGAGAGGGCCCTAAGGGAGCTGGACCGAGGGCTTAAGGCGGTGGAGGGGAAGGCAAGGGCCCGGCTCCTCCTGCGCAAGGCCCAGCTTTCCCCTAAGCCCGAGCCCCTGTTGCGGGAGGCCTATGCCCTGGATCCATCCCTGTGGGAGGCCGCCTACCTTCTAGGGCAGGCCCGCCTGGAGGCGGGGGATGCCAAGGGAGCCCTGGGCTACCTGCTGGCTGCCTACCGGGTAAGCCCCGAGCCCCAGGTGGCCTTGAGCCTGGCGGTGGCCTCCTTGCGCTTAAGGGATTACAAAAACGCCTACCGCTATGCCGACGAGGCTGGGCCTCCCGGTACCTTCCTGAAGGCCCAAGCCGCCTATGCCTTGGGCCGGAAGGAGGAGGCCCTCAAGCTCCTGGAGGGGATGGCCACCCCGGAGGCCCAGGCCCTTAGGGGGGCGTTGCTGCTGGAAAAGGGCCGCCTCGAGGAGGCCCTGGCCCTCCTCCGCCCCCTTTACGAGTCTGGCCGGGACCCGGAGGTGGGGGTCAACCTGGCGGCGGCCCTGGTGGCCTTGGGGCGGTTTGGCGATGCGGAAGTGGTCCTGAGGGAGGTGTTGCAGAGGGCGCCCAACCAGGCGGCGGCCTGGTATAACCTGGGCTTAGCCCTTAGAGGTTTAGGCCGGGAGGCGGAAGGCCAGCGGGCCTTGGCCCAGGCAGCCGCCCTGGGCTCAAAGGAGGCGCAGGCCCTCCTGCGGAGGTAGGATGCGTTGGCTACGTGAGAACTGGTTGGACTTCCTCATCTTTCTCCTCATCGCCTTGGTGGCGGCGGGCATTGTCCTTTACCTGACGGGAATCAATCCCTTTGCTCGGCCCAAGGTGGACACCTCCTTCCAGCCCGGGCCTTCGGTGACCTCCTCGCCTGCCCCCTCCTCGGCTCCACCTTCCCAGGTGGCGCCTGCCCCTCAGGAAAAGCCTGCTGAGGCTAAACCTGCTTCCGAGCCCGTGGTCATGGTGCTGCCCCTTCCCCAGGCTCCTGGGGAATCCCCGGCTCCGAAACCTCCTGCGGCATCCAAGCCCACGCTCCCGGCCAAGCGCCCATCTCCGCCAGAAACCCCATCCGTTCCCTCCCCTGGGCCCAGCGGGGCCTACCGGGTAGGGGTGGGAGCCTTCGCCAACCCGGAAAACGCCGCCAAGCTTCGCCAGGAGCTGGCCCAGAAGGGTTACCCGGCCCGCTTGGAGCCAGCGGGGAACCTGACCCGGGTGGTGGTGGGTCCTTATGCCACCGAGGCGGAAGCGCGCCGGGTGGCGGAGGCTTTGGCCTCGTATGGCGCCCAGGTTTACCGGGGCCAAGGGGCACCCCCGCCCGCCTCAGGCACCCTTTACCTACAGGTGGGGGCTTTCCAGAAGGAGGAAAACGCCTTGGTCCTGGCGGGGAAGCTCAAGGAGATGGGCCTACCGGTGGTCTTGGTGAAGGATGGGGTTTACCGGGTCCGCGTCGGCCCGGTGGCCGAGGAGGAGAAGGAGGCCCTTAAGGCCAAGGTGCGGGCCTTGGGCCTCGAGGCCCTGGAGGTGCGATGAAGGTACCCAGCGCCGCCATCAGCCGTTTGGTGACCTATTTGCGTATTCTGGAGGAACTGGAGGCCAAGGGGATCCACCGCACCAGCTCCGAGCAGCTGGCGGAGGAGGCTCAGGTGACCGCCTTCCAGGTGCGTAAGGACCTATCCTACTTTGGTTCCTACGGCACCCGGGGGGTGGGCTACACGGTGCCCGTGCTCAAACGGGAGCTCCGCCACATCCTGGGCCTCAATCGGAGGTGGGGCCTTTGCATTGTGGGCATGGGCCGCTTGGGAAGCGCCTTGGCCGACTATCCCGGCTTTGGGGAGAGCTTTGAGTTACGGGGTTTCTTTGATGTAGACCCGGAAAAGATTGGCCGTCGGGTGGGGAACGGGGTGGTGGAGCACCTGGACCTCTTGCCGGAGAGGGTGCCAGGCCGCATAGAGATCGCCCTCCTCACCGTTCCCCGGGAGGCGGCCCAGGAAGCCGCCAACCGCCTGGTGGCCGCTGGCATTAAGGGCATCCTTAACTTCGCCCCCACGGTGCTGGAGGTGCCCAAGGAGGTGGCGGTGGAGAACGTGGACTTCTTAGCGGGTCTTACCCGCTTGAGCTTTGCTATACTCAATCCCAGGTGGCGCGAGGAGATGATGGGGTGAAAGGGGTGAGGGATGAAGGGAAGAATAGTGTGGCTTCTGCTCATGGCCTTGGCCTTAGGGGGTTGTAGTTCCTTCTTTGAGGGGGGGCTGGTGGTGGGGGCTCCCACAGTTCAGGTGTCCCGAGAGAACTTTTCCTTTTCCACCGAAAAAGACGAGAACGGCAACATAGTGGCCTACAACTATAGCTACACCTTGGTCCTTTACCCATTGCCGGGTTCACCCCGTGGCTACGTGGTCCTTTTGGATCAGGATGGGAACCCCGTGGACTCTC
>NZ_CALLUR010000097.1:0-5781 GCF_938010445.1 uncultured Thermus sp. | reverse complement strand
GGTCCTTGCCCTGGACCCCGAGACCCTCAGGCGGCACACCCTGTTCCACTGGTGGCCTAGGACGAAGGAATTAGCATAAAAGGGTATCAGACCAAGCTTGCTGAAGCCCAAGGGAAGCTATCCCGAAAAAAGAAGGGCAGCAACCGGTATAAGAAGGCCAAAAGACAGCTTGCCAAACTGCACCGCAAGATCGCCAACCAACGCAGGGACTTCCACCATAAGGTGGCCAGGAAGCTTGTAAACCGCTATGGTGTCATTGTCCATGAAGACTTGAACATAAACGGACTATCCCGTTCTCCTCTTGCCAAAGGGGTACTTGACGCAGGGTGGGCGCAGTTTCTCCAAATCCTTGCCTACAAAGCGGCGGAGGCTGGTAGGCGGGTCATCAAGGTGGACCCTAAGTACACAAGCCAAGACTGCCCTGTATGCGGTTACCGGGAGAAGAGGCCTTTGTGGGTCAGAGAGTTCACGTGTCCCTCTTGTGGTACTCTTCTCCATCGGGATGTGGCAGCGGCAGTAAACATCTTGGCCAGGGCTCGGACGGAGCCTGCGGGGATAGGTGCTCTAACCTAGAACCGCGAAGCCCTGCTCTTCAGAGCGGGGAGTCGTCACGGAAGAAGGCGATACGAGCCCAGAACCTTAAGGTAGTTGGCCCGCTCAAAGGCTGCCGGCTCCGCCACCTTCTGGTAGCTCATCACCCCCCGCATCTCCGCCACGCTCGCGTACTCCTTCTCCTCCATGAAGGCCTTCAGCTCCTCCAGCACGGTGCGGAAGTGATGGGGGCCCTTTTCCAGGATGGACGAGGTCATCATCACCACCTGGGCACCGGCCAAAAGCCCCTTCGCCGCCTCCTTCCCCGAATGCACACCACCCGTCAAGGCCAGCTCTAACCCCACCCGGCCGTAAAGAAGCGCAATCCAGTGGACGCGCAGCAAGGCCTCATAGGGACGGGAGAGGGTCAGGGTAGGCACCACGGAAAGGGTAGCCAGGTCTATATCCGGCTGGTAGAACCGGTTGAAGAGGACCAAGGCCTTGGCCCCTGTACCCTCCACCCTTTTGGCAAAGTGGGCGAAGGCGGTGAAGGCATGCCCCACCTTGACCGCCACGGGGATCCGCACGCTTTCCACCACGGCGCGGATGGTATCCAGGTACATGGCCTCCACCTCGGAGGCGGAAAGGCCAGGGTCGGTGGGGATGTAGTACAGGTTGAGCTCTACGGCGTTGGCCCCGGCCTCCTCCAGGAGCTTGGCGTACTCCACCCATCCCCCCCGGCTGATGCCGTTCAAGCTGGCGATGATGGGGACGGAAACCCGTTCCTTGGCCCGGGAGAGGAGATCCAGATAGCGCTCTGGGGTTAGGCGGTACTCGTGGGCCTTGGGGAAATAGGAGAGGGCCTCGGGATAGCTTTCGTGGCCGTAGTGGAGATAATGGTCCAGCATCTCCTCCTCGAGGGTCACCTGCTCCTCAAACAGGGAGTGCATCACGATGGCCGCCGCCCCTCCATCCTCCAGGCGCAAGAACCCATCCAGCTTTTCCGTGAGGGGCGAGGCGGAAGCCACCAAAGGGTGCTCCAGCTTTAGCCCCAGGTAGGTGGTGCTCAGATCCATACCCCTCCTCCTTCACGTGTTTCCCTGACGGGAAAACACCCTCAGTTTGGCACAACCTCCTTCGCCGCCATGCGGGAAAGCCTCTCCCACCTTTGCCGCACCGCCTCCTCCGCTAGCCTTAAAAAGGCTTCCGCTCCCTCGGGGTGGGTTTGCAGGAGGAGCCGGTAACGGTTTTCCGCATAGAGGTATTCCCGCAAGGGTAGGGTGGGAGGCTTGGAATCCAGGACCAGTCCCTGTCCGGGAATGTAGCGGAAAAGCGGCCAGTACCCGGTGCGCTCGGCCAGCCTCTGGTGCTCCATACCCTTGGCCATGTCAATGCCGTGGGCGATGCAGTGGCTGTAGGCGATGAGAAGGGCCGGTCCCTTATGGGCCTCGGCCTCGAGGAAGGCCTTCACCGTATGGGCATCGTTCGCCCCCATGGCGATCTGGGCCACGTACACGTGACCGTAGCTCATGGCCATGAAGGCCAGGTCCTTCTTGGGGGTGGGCTTGCCGGCAGCGGCGAACTTGGCCACCGCCCCCAGGCCCGTAGCCTTGGAAGCCTGTCCCCCGGTGTTGGAGTAGACCTCGGTGTCCAGAACCAGGACCTTCACGTTGGCCCCACTGGCCAGCACGTGGTCCAGGCCCCCGTAACCGATATCGTAGGCCCAGCCATCCCCACCCACGATCCAGACCGAGTGGGGGATTAGGGCGTCTGCCACGGCCAAGAGGTCCTGGGCCTTGGGATCATCCAGGGCCTTGAGCTTTTCCCGCAGAAGCGCCACATCCTGCCGCCTCTTTTCCACCTCCTCCGGCCCCACTTCCGCAAGAAGCCTCTCCACCAACTCCTGGCCCAAAACCTGCCGGAAACCCACAAGAAGTTCCCTAGCGTATTCCGCCTTCTTGTCTAGGGCCAGGCGCATGCCAAGCCCAAACTCCGCATTGTCCTCAAAGAGGGAGTTGGCCCAGGCCGGACCCCGGCCTTCCCGGTTTTTGCTCCAGGGGGTGGTGGGAAGGTTCCCCCCGTAAATGGAACTGCATCCGGTGGCGTTGGCGACAATGAGGCGGTCGCCAAAAAGCTGGGAAAGAAGCCTAAGGTAGGGGGTTTCCCCGCACCCTGCGCAAGCCCCAGGGAACTCAAACAAGGGCTCCAGAAGCTGCACATCCTTTACGGTGTGGAGCTTAAGGCTGGCCCTAGGGGTTTCCGGCAAGGAAAGGAAGAAGTCCCAGTGCCGGTTCATGGCCTCCCGCACCTCCAAGCGGGGAGCCAGGTTCAAGGCCTTGCGGCTTGGGTTTTGCTTATCCTTGGCGGGGCAGACCTCCACGCAAAGGGAACACCCGGTGCAGTCGTCAGGGCTGATGGCCAGGGTAAACTCGCCGCTAAGATCCTTCCACATGGCCTTGCGGTGGGGGAATCCTTCGGGGGCCTGGGCCAAGGCCATCTCCGGCACCACCTTGGCCCGGATCACCGCATGGGGGCAGACCAGGACACATTTGCCACACTGCACGCACACCTGGGGATCCCAAATGGGAATGAACTCGGCGATCCCCCGCTTCTCATACCGGGCCGTCCCCGTGGGGTAAGTGCCGTCCGCAGGAAAGACGGAAACCGGCAAGGCGTCGCCGAGTCCCAAGGCGATGGGCCCCAGGACATCCCGCACAAAGGCAGGAGGGTGGTCCACCATAGGCGGCACCAGGTCCTTCTCCGAGGTAACCCTGCCGGGAACAGGGAGGGGCTCCACCGCCGCAAAGCCCAGCTCCACCGCCTGGAAGTTCCGCTCCAGCACCGACCTGCCCCGCTTCCCGTAGCTCTTTTCTATGCCCCTCTTGATGCGGGCCCTGGCCTCCTCCTCGGGCAAAACCCCGGAAAGCTTAAAGAAGGCGGCCTGCATGATGGTGTTGATGCGCCCAGGAAGGCCCACCCGCCTGGCCAGCTCGTAGGCGTTGACCACATAGACCTTGAGGTTCTTCCTGAGGATCTCCTCCTGGACAGGCCTGGGCAGACGGTCCCAGACCTCTTCCTTGGGGTAGGGGCTGTTGATGAGAACCGTGGCCCCCTCCTCCGCCACCCCCAGCATGGGAAGGCGCTCCAAGAAGCTCCATTGGTGAATGCCCACAAAGTTAGCCCTCTGCACCAGGTAAGGCTTGTTCAAGGGGTTTGGGCCAAAGCGCAGGTGGCTTACGGTGCGGGAGCCGGACTTTTTGGAGTCGTAGACGAAGTACCCCTGGGCGTAAAGGGGGGTCTCCTCCCCGATGATCTTGATGGTGTTCTTGTTGGCGCTCACGGTCCCGTCGGCCCCCAGGGCGAAGAAGACCGCCCGCACCGAGGCTGGGTCCTCAAAGTCCACCTCGGGGTAGGAAAGGCTCGTGCCCGTAAGGTCGTCCACGATCCCCACGGTGAAGCCGTGCCGGGGCCTCTCCCTCTTCAGCTCCTCAAAAACCCCCAGGGCCATGGCCGGGGTGAACTCCTTGGAGGAAAGTCCGTACCTCCCTCCCACCAGCAGAGGAACCTCCCCACCCCGTAGGGCAAAGGCCGCCGCCACTTCCTGGAAAAGGGGCTCCCCCACAGCTCCAGGCTCCTTGCCCCGGTCCAGGACCGCCACCTTGCGCACAGTTTTAGGAAAGGCCGCAAGGAAACCCTCCGTATGGAAGGGGCGGTAAAGGCGCACCCGCACCATCCCCACCCTTTCCCCTTGCTTCAGCAGGTGCTCCACCGCCTCCTCCACCGCCAGGGAGGCCGAGCCCATGACCACCACCACCCGCTCGGCCTCCGGGTGGCCCACGTACTCGTAAGGGGCATAGCGGCGCCCGGTAACCTGGGCAAAATGCTCCATGGTTTCCGCCACCACCTGGGGCAGGCGCAGGTAGTAGCGGTTGATGGCTTCCCGGTTTTGGAAGTAGTGGTCGGGGTTTTGCGCGGTACCCCGGATCACGGGATTCTCCGGGGTGAGGGCCCGTTGGCGGTAGGCCTCGAGGGCCCCAAAGGGGAAAAGGGCCTTAAGCTCCCGGTCGGAAAGGGGCAGGATCTTCTGCACCTCATGGGAGGTGCGGAAACCATCCATGGCGTGAAGTACCGGGAGGCTTGCCTTCAGGGCGGCGATGTGGGCCATGGCCGCCAGGTCCTGGGCCGCCTGGACGGAATCCGAAATCAACATGGGCCACCCCGTGGCCCTTACCGCATACACGTCCTGGTGGTCGCCAAAGATGGAAAGGGCATGGGTGGCCAGGGCCCGGGCGGCCACATGGATGACGCCGGGAAGGGCCTGCCCGGCGATCTTGTACATGTCGGGAATCATGAGGAGCAAGCCCTGGCTGGCGGTGAAGGTGGTGGCCAAAACCCCTTCCTGCAGGGCCCCGTGAAGGGCCCCTGCCGCCCCGCCCTCGGACTGCATCTCCACCACCCGGGGCACGAGCCCAAATAGGTTAGGTTCCCCCTTGGCTGCCCACTCGTCGCAAAGCTCCGCCATGGGGCTTGCCGGGGTGATGGGGTAAATGGCGATCACCTCGCTCAAACGGTAGGCTACCCGGGCCACCGCCTCGTTCCCGTCCACGGTAATGGGACGCATAGGCTCCACCTCTCCCCCACCATAACGCCCCTTGGGGTGAGGAATGTCCCACCCCTCCCGGTGTACCCTAGGAGCATGCCCATCCGGTATGCCTTGGTGGCTCTCTTCCTCCTGGCCGCCTTACTTTTGGAAGCCTACCGGCCCCTATTTTTGCTGCTTTCTGGGCTGGCCCTCCTTCTTGGCAGGCCCAAAAGCTGCCCCCGGCCTTGACGGAACCCCTTCGGGAGGAAAGACTTGAGAGCGTGAGTGCCTTTGAGGAAAACCTAGAAAAGTTGGCCCATCTGGCCGTCCGGGTAGGGCTGAACCTTCAGCCGGGGCAGGAGGTTATCGCCACCGCCCCCATTGAGGCCGTGGATTTTGTCCGCCTCTTGGCGGAAAAAGCTTACCAGCACGGAGCAACCCTCTTCACGGTCATCTACGGGGACAACGTGCTTTCCCGCAAGCGCCTTTCCCTGGGGCCAGAGGAAGGCTTGGACAAGGCCCCAGCCTGGCTCTATGAGGGCATGGCCAAGGCCTTCCGCGAGGGGGCTGCCCGGCTGGCGGTTTCCGGCAACGACCCCAAGGCCCTCGAGGGCCTTCCCCCAGAGCGCATAGGCCGGGCCCAGCAGGCGCAAAGCCGGGCCTACAAG
>NZ_CALLUR010000096.1:0-2938 GCF_938010445.1 uncultured Thermus sp. | reverse complement strand
AGGTCCTTGGGTGTACGGCCATCCGCCCGCTTGCCCTCCTCCAGGACCAAGCGCCTCAGCTCCTTGCGCACCACCTCGGCGAAGGCGCTTTCGTAAAGGGGCTTCCGGCTCTCGTCCGGGGTGCCGTCCTCCCCCTTGGGCAAGGCCTCGGCGATGAGGCTTTCGGCGAAGGCCTCGAGGGCCCGGCTCCTTTCCCCCTTGCTGGCGGTCTGGAGCACCCCAGTAAGCCCCCGTTCCAAGCTCAAGCGGTAGAAGGCCTCCTTCTCCTCCTCGCTGAGGCTATCGGGGGGAGTCCAGGCCATCTTGGGCTTGCCCAGGGCCTGGGCCATGGCCTCTTGCAGGTCCAGAATGGGTTGCATCTCCCGATGGGCGAACTCCAAGGCCTGGACCAAGGTCTCCTCGTCCACCTCCTGGGCCCCGGCCTCCACCATGAGGATGGCGTCCCGGCTTCCCGCCACCACCAGGTCCAAGGTGCTTTCCTCCAGCTCCTGCAAGGTGGGGTTCAAGACCAACTGCCCTCCGATGAGGCCCACCCTAACCGCGGCCACGGGGCCTTCCCAGGGAATGTCCGAGAGCATGAGGGCGGCGCTGGCCGCCGTGGGCCCCAGGATGTCCGGAGGGTTCTTCTGGTCGGCGGAGAGCACGGTGACGATCACCTGTACCTCGTGGCGGAACCCCTTGGGGAAGAGGGGGCGGATGGGCCTATCCGTCATGCGGGCGGAAAGGATGGCCTTTTCCCCCGGCCGCCCCTCCCGGCGCATGAAGCTTCCGGGAATCTTGCCCACGGCGTAGTGCCGCTCCTCAAACTCCACGGTGAGGGGGAGAAAGTCTGCCTCTATGGGTTCTTCCGAGGCCTGGGCCGTGGCCAAGACCACGGTGTCGCCATAGCGTACCAGGACCGAGCCAGAAGCCTGCTTGGCGTATTTCCCCGTCTCTAGGACCAAGAGGCGGCCGGCCACCTGGGTTTCGTACCGATGGGCTTGGGGTGTGTTGGGCGTGGCTTCTGCCATAGTTGTCCTCAAGCGAAAGGCGGAGCCCTAAGGCCCCGCCCCCGACCTACATACCAGTTTACTTCCTCAGGCCCAGTTTCTCAACCAGGGCCTGGTAGCGCTCGGGGTCTTCCCGCTCCAGGTAGCGCAGAAGCCTACGCCGCTGCCCTACCATCATCAAAAGACCCCGGTGGGAGTGGTGGTCGTGCTTGTGGACCTTCAGGTGCTCGGATAGCCGGTTGATGCGCAAGGTGAGCAAGGCCACCTGCACTTCCGTGCTCCCCGTGTCCCCGGGGAAGCGGGCGAACTCCTCTATGACCTTTTGCTTCTCCTCTTTGCTGATGGGCATCTTTACCTCCGTCAGGGGGGAAAGCGCTTTTGGCCCCTTCCTCCTCGAGGTCCCTAAGGACCTCCTCCAGGTTAGGGCCTCCTCCTCTTTCCGTCAAGCAGGAAGAGGGTGAGGGCCAAAAGGGCCAGGCCCGCTCCCACGCCGAAGGCCAGGCCGGGTCCGTAGCTCTGCCAAAGAAAGCCGAAGATCACACTGGCCGGCAAGAGCAAAACCCCCACCACCGTGTGGTAGAGACCGATGGCTGTGGCCTTCGTTTCCTGGGGTACCAAGGTGGCCAGATAGGCCCGGCTGGCTCCCTCGAAGGCAGCCGAATAAAGGGCATAGAGGAGCAGTAGGGCCACACCTGCCAGGGCGGTTTTTGCCAGGGCAAAGCCCAAATACACCAGGGCGTAGAGGCCAAACCCCCAGGCCACCACCCGCCTTAGGCCCACCCGGTCCGCCAGGCTACCCAGAGGGTAGGCCAAAAGAGCGTAGAGAAGGTTGTAGCCCGTGTAGGCCAGGGTCACGGCCTCGGGGGTTAGACCCAGCTCCTTCAGGCGAAGGAGCAGAAAGGCATTGGAGGAGAGGGCCAAGGCGAAGAGGCTGGAGACCAGGAGAAAGCGGCGGTACGGGACGGGAAGGGTACGTAAGTAGCTGAGGCGGAGGGGGGGTAGGGGGGTTCTGGCCCGTGGGGCCTTGGCCTCCCGTACCCAAAAGAGGGCCATGAAGGCCAGAAAGGCCGGGATGGCCGAGGCCCAAAACACGCCCCGGATTCCCAGTTGGGGTAGGAGGAGGAAGGCCAAGAAGGGGCCCACGGTGGCTCCCAGGGTGTCCAGGCCCCGGTGGAGGCCGTAGGCCCGGCCAAAGGCACCCTGGTCCACGCTCTCCGCCAGTAAAGCATCACGGGGTGCGGTGCGCAAGCCCTTACCGGTGCGGTCCAGGAAACGGTAGAGGAGCACATGGGCAGGGCTTTGGGCTAGGGCCAAAATGGGTCTCAGGAAGGCGGGCAAGCCATATCCCAGGAGGAGTAAGGGTTTTCTTCGGCCCAACCGGTCGGAAATCCTTCCGCCCACCACCTTGAAGAGGCTGGCCGTGGCCTCGGCGATGCCCTCCACCAACCCCAGCACCCCTGCGCCCGCCCCTAGGCTGGTCAGAAAAAGGGGTAGGAGGGGATAGACCATCTCGCTGGCCACATCCATGAGGAAGCTGACAAAGCCCAACAGGTATACCTGAAGAGGAAGCCTCATGGTCGGTATCGGAGGTAAAGACCCAGCAGGAAGGGCTCGGGCAGGACCATCATGACCGAGAGGGGATCCAAGGGGGCGGGGGAGAGGAGGGCGGGGCCTAAGGGGGTGCTGAAGGGTAGCGGTAGCGTGCGGGTGGCGAGAAAGAGGAGGAGGAGGACCAGGGAAAGCCCCACGCCCACCTTCCAGACCAAAGGGGCGAAGGGCGGGTCTTTCTCGGGGTACATGAACCGGAGGGCCATCAGGACCAGGGCGTAGGTGACCTTTAGGGCCAAAAGGGCCAGGAAAAGCTGGCCGTAGAGGTAGTACTCGTTTACCAGGCCGTACTTTACGGCCTCCAGCTCCGACACCCCTAGGGCGCTGCCGCAGAGGCCTTG
>NZ_CALLUR010000095.1:0-13959 GCF_938010445.1 uncultured Thermus sp. | reverse complement strand
GGCCGCACAATCTTTGTCCAAGCTACAAGTGGCTTGCGCGCCCTTTCTCTTAGGGAAGGGGTAGAGGACTTTTGCCGGGTCAAAGGGGCTTGGCGGCCTGCATCTTGGCGTAGAAGGCGTGGGTTAAGGCGATGGCCAAAGCATCCGCTAGGTGGCTGGGTTTGGGGGCTTCCTTAAGGCCTAGGATGCCCCGCACCATCAGGGCCACCTCCTCCTTCCCCGCATGCCCATGTCCGGCCAGGGCCTGCTTCACCTGCATGGGGCCATAGGCGTAGACGGGAACCCGGGCCGCAAAGGCCGCCACCAGCACCGCCCCCAGGGCCCAGCCCACCTTGTAGGCCAGCTCGTTTTGCCGGTAGAAGTACTGCTCCTCCACCGCCAGGGCCTGGGGGTGGAAGCGCATGAGGGCCTCCATCACCCGGGCGTGGATGCGGCCCACCCGTTCCTGGGCGGGTTCCTCGTGGGAGGTCCGCACCACCTCCCCGTGGAGGAGACGGGCCTTGAGGCTTCCCTTGGGCTCCACCTCCACCACCCCCAGGCCCAGATGGGTAATGCCGGGGTCTATGCCCAAAACCACCATGCCCTAGGGGCCCTAGTTGCCCTTTCTGGGAGGGTAATCCGCATCCCCGTAGCGGATGAAGGCGGGGATGTCAAAGTTGTAGGGGTCGGGGTGGGTGGGGAAGTCCACCGGCCTAAGGGGTTTGGGTACCACGGTGCTTTCCCCAAAGCCTGCGGCGATCAGGATCACCCTCAGCTCATCCTGGGCCCGTTCATCGTAGGTGACCCCATAGAGGATGTCCACATCCTCATTGCCCGTGGCCTCCCGCACCCGCTCCACCACCTCTGCGGCCTCCATAAGGGAGAGATCCTCTGAGCCCACCACATTGAGGAGAAGCCTTTTGGCGCCCTCAATGGAGCGTTCCAGGAGGGGGCTATGGGTGGCGGTCTTGGCGGCCTCCTCCACCCGGTTCTCTCCCCGACCTGCCCCAATGCCCATGAGCACCTGGCCCGCTCCCTCCAGCAGGGTTTTCACATCGGCGAAGTCCACGTTGATGAGACCCGGGAGGTTGATGACGTCGGTGATGCCCTTGACCCCGTGGTAGAGCACCCGGTCGGCGATGAGGAAGGCATCCCTTAGGGTCACCTTCTTGTCCACGGCGGCGAGGAGGCGGTCGTTTTGCACCACCACCATGGCATCCACCCGTTCCCTAAGGCGCCTGATCCCCTCTTCGGCGGCTTTTAGGCGCTTGGGGCCCTCAAAGCTAAAGGGCCGGGTGACCACGGCCACGGTGAGGGCCCCAAGCCTTTTGGCGATATCCGCCACCACCGGGGCGCTTCCGGTTCCCGTCCCGCCCCCCATGCCCGCGGTGATGAAGACCAGGTCGGCCCCGTCCAGGGCTTCGGCGATAAGGTCCTCGGCCTCGAGGGCCGCCTTCTCCCCAATCTCGGGGTTGGCTCCAGCCCCAAGGCCCCGGGTGAGCTTCTCCCCCAGCTGGATGCGCACGTCCGCCAGGCTTTTGGCCAGCACCTGGGCGTCGGTGTTGGCGGCGATGAACTCCACCCCCATGAGCCCCGCCTCAATCATGCGGTTCACCGCATTGTTCCCCGCTCCCCCGAGACCGATGACCTTGATAACGGCTCCTTCCATCTCTGCCTCCTCTTCCCAAAGCGCAATCAGAATAGGTTGTTCAGAATCTCCTTAATCCGTGCCCAAAGACCCTCGCCCTTGGCCTTATCCTCACGCTTTTCCCTTCTTTCCCTGGCCCTTCGGGGCTCGGGTGCGGGCATGGGCAAGGTGGTGGCGTAGCGGACCAGGCCCACGGCGGTGGCATGCCCAGGGGTGGCCACCACGTCGGTGAGGCCGGAAACCCCGTGGGGCTTGCCCACCCGTACGGGAAGGCTATACTGCTGCCGTGCCAGGAGGTCAAAGCCCTTAAGGAGAGCGCTACCTCCGGTGAGGATGACCCGATTCACCTTAATCTCCAAGGGCCCTAGGGCCTCGTCCACCGACTGGCGGGCCAGGTGCAGAATCTCCCGCAAACGGGGGCGGATGATCCGGGCCAGTTCGGGAGCGGGTACCTCGCCCAAGGACCCACCTTCCTGATTGATCTCCAGCACCAGTTCGGGATCCGCCAGTTCAGGCAAGGCGGCCCCGTACTTGCGCTTCACCCTTTCCGCCTCCTCAAAGGGGATCTTCAGGAGCTGGGCGATGTCCTGGGTCACGTGGTCCCCCCCCAGGGGCAGCACCGAGGAGTGGGCCAGACGGCCTTCGCGGAAGACGGCCACCTCGGTGGTGCCCCCGCCCACGTCCAGAAGAAGGACCGTCATGTGTTCCTCTTCGGGGCCTAGCACGCCTAGGCCGCTGGCCAGGGGTTGGGCCACCAGGGCCTCGATCTCCAGCCCAGCATCCTCCACCGCCCGGCGCAGGTTGGCCAAGGGCCCCCGGCCTGCGGCCACCAGGTGCACGTCCACCTCGAGGCGCACCCCGGCCATGCCCACGGGATCCCGGATCCCCTCCTGGCCGTCCACCTTAAACTCCAGGGGAAGGGCATGGAGGAGCTCCAGCTCGCTGTCAAAGGGATAGGCCTTGGCCTGCTCTATGGCCCGCTCCACATCGGCCATGCCGATGCTCTGGCCCCGGCGGATGGCGGCTAGGCCGTGGCTGGTCACGCTTTTCAGGTGCGGGCCCCCCACCCCGAGGATGACCCGCTCCACCTTGACCCCCGCCACCCGCTCCGCCTGGTGCACGCTTTGGCGGATGGCCTCCGTGGTGCGCTCCAGGTTAACCACCACGCCCCGCTTCAAGCCCTGGGAGGGCACGGTGCCCTCGCCGATGATGTCCAAAACGCCGTCGGGGGCCAGTTCCCCGATCACGGTGGTGACCTTGCTGGTGCCGACGTCCAATCCCGCGATAATCATGGGCTTTCACTCACCCCCCAAGAATACAGGTAAACCTTCCCCTTTGCTCGGCCCGCCTGGGCATACTCTACTAGAAGTCGAGCCTCCGGAGCAAAGGCCACGCCCTGCGGTGTTTCCACCCAAAACCCGGCGGGGGTGTAGCGCAGCCGGGTGGCCTCGGGGTAGGCGCGGGCCAGGGCCAGCAGGTCCTGGACGGGCAGGGGGCCTTGGCCCTCCACCTGGGGACCCTTGGCCACGGGGGCCCCTCCGGGAAGCACCGTCCCGTCGGTGGCCAGGGCGTTGCCGTCCGCCAGGGGCAGGAGGGGTTCCCGCTCCCTCAGGATCAGGCGGACCTCCCCTATCCGGGGCTTCTCCAGCCGGGCTTCCGCCACCCAGGGGTCCTGACGGAGGGCCTCCAGGCGGCCATTCCCCACCCAAAGCCAGGGTTCGCCGGCATAGAGCCGGGTGCGGGCCAGGATCTCCTCCCTTTGGAGGTGGCGGTTGCCTTCCACCTCCACCTTGTCCACGGGGAAGAGCACCAGGCTGGCCACGTAGAGGGTGGCGGCGAAAAGGGAGGCCAGCACAAGCTTCATCCTTACCATCCTAACCCCCCGGTGTGAAAAATCGGATAATGGTTACGGCCATACCTCCCACTCCAGCTCCAGGGGCAGTTCCTCCTGGATGCGCTTAAGGAGCTCCAGCACGTCCTTGGCGGTGGCTTGCCCTAGGTTAACGATAAAGTTTCCGTGTTCTAGGGATACCATGGCGTCGCCCACCCTTAAGCCCTTGAGCCCCCTCTCGTCGATGAGCCGGCCCGCGGAATGGCCCGGCGGGTTTTTAAAGGCGCAGCCGGCGCTTTTGCGCTTGGGTTGGCCTTTTCTGGCGGCGTCCACCTCGGCCATGCGCCGCCTTATCTCCTCCAAGGGGCGTTCCTGGAGCCTCAGGCGCACCCGGGTCACGATCCCTCCTTGGGGAAGGCGGCTTTGCCGGTAGCCGAAGCCCAGCTCCTCAGGGAGATAGATGTGGAAGCGGCCTTCGTGGAAGATCTCTACCGCTTCCAGGGCCTCCGCCATCTCCCCGAACCGGGTCCCCGCATTCATCTTGACCGCCCCTCCCACCTGGGCGGGGATGCCGAGGAGGCCCTCCAGGCCGGAAAGCCCTTGGCGGGCTGCTTCCTGCACCAAGAGGGGAAGGAGGACCCCCGCCCCCACCCAGCCTTTTAGGTCGTAGGTGGCAAACTCACCATCCAGACGGATGACCCTTTCCGGGACCCCTTCGTCCATCACCAGCAGGTTGGAGCCATTGCCTAGAATCCGGTAAGGGGCTTCCGTGGCCCGTAGGAGGTCCTCACGGGTCTCCACGGTCCAAAGCTCCGCTGGTCCCCCGATGCCCAGGGTGGTGTAATCCTTAAGAAGAACCCGTTCCACCCTCATGCGCAAGCCTCCAGGCTAGCTCGGTCACATCCCCGGCCCCCAGGGTAAGCCAAAGGTCCTTTGGGGTGGCGCTGGCTATGGCGTAGGCCAGGGCCTCCTCCTTTTCCAAGAAGCGGGCCTTCGTTCCCAAGAGGTGGAGGCGCTGGACAATCCTTTGGGAAAGTTCCTCGGGGGAGAGGCCCACCCTTTCCCCGGCGGTGTACACGGGAAGCACCACCACCTCCTCCGCCAGGGCCAGGGCCTCGGCGAAGTCCTGCCAAAGCTCCAGGGTACGCAGGAGGCGGTGGGGTTGGAAGAGGACCCGCACCCGCCGCCCCAAAAGCCTGGCCGCTTCCAAGGTGGCCCGTACCTCCGTGGGATGGTGGGCATAGTCGTCCACCACCCAGGCCCCCCCCACCTCCCCCACCTTTTGGAAGCGCCTTTCCACCCCGGGAAAGCGGGCCAGGCCCTCGAGGATAGCCCCCGGTTCCACCCCGAAGGCCAAGGCGGCCAAGGCCGCGGCCAGGGCGTTTTTCACGTTGTGCTGGCCGGGAACCTGCAGGCGAGCTTCCCCCAAGGCCTCTCCCCGGTAGACCAAGAGGAAGCGGCTCCCGTGGGGGCCAAGCTCCAGCCCCTCGGCCCAAAGATCCCCCCCTTCCCCGAAAAACCTTCGGGGAAGCCCTTGGGAAAGCCGGCGTAGCCTGGGGTCAAAACTGGGAAGGATGGCCAAGCGGGCCTTCTCCAGATAGCCCCGCATGGCCTTCTCCAACTCCTCCAGGCTTGCATGGTAGTTGGGGGCCCTTTGCCCGGGGGGAGCGATGTGGTCCGCCTCCAGGTTGGTGGCCACCGCGATCTCCACCCGCACCTCCCGGAAAAGGGGGTCGGACTCGTCCACCTCCGCCAGGCGGGGGCCAAGGCCGAAGCGGGCGTTGCCGGGAAGGAGGGAGAGCTCACCCCCGAGGAGCACCCAGGGGTCCAGCCCCGCAGCCAGGAGGATGCTGGCCAGCATTCCCGTGGTGGTGGTCTTGCCGTGGGTGCCGGTGACGCCCAAGGAGGGTTTTTGCCCCAGGAGATGGGCCAGAAGTTCCATCCTGCGCAACACCCCCATGCCCCTGCGCCGGGCCTCGGTCACCTCCGGGTGGTCCAGGGGAATGGGGGTGGGGACCACCAGGGTATCCTCCCCCTGGAGGTGGGCCGGATCATGGCCCCTATGGACCGGGACCCCCAGGCTCTCCGCCCGCCGGCCGGGAGCCAGGTCGCACCCGGTTACCTCTATGCCTTCCCCCAACAAGAGGCGGGCCAAGGCGCTCATGCCTACCCCCTCGAGGCCCATGATGTGTACCCGCTTCATAGGAACTCCTCCAACCAATCCGCCAGCCTGGCCGCCGCCCCCTCAGGGGAAAGCCGGGCCATGCCCTCCCGGTAGGGTTCGGGGTGGGCCAGGATCCTTTCCACCTGCTTGCCCAGCTGGGCCAGCTCTCCAAGCTCCGCCCCCCCCGCCTTTTGGTAGGCTTGGGCGTTGGCTACCTGGGCACCCCCGTCCAGGCTGGGGGAAAGGGGAAAGAGCAAGGCGGGTAGCCGGTGGTAAGCGGCCTCCGCCAGGGTGCCCGCCCCGGCCCGGGCGAGGAGGAGGTCGGCGGCGCTCATGGCCAGGGGAGCGTCCACGAAACCCGCGATCCGATAGCCCCCTGCTTCCAGGTGTCGGTAACGCTCCACCCAGCGCTCGCCCACCTGGTGGAGCACGGGAAGGCCCAGGGGCTTCAAGAGGGGCGGGAGCTTTTCGTTGAGTTCCAGGCTCCCTTGGCTTCCCCCCAGGACGAGGAGGAGGGGTTGGTCCTGGGGAAAGCCTAGCCGGGCCCTGGCCTCCCCTTTGGGGTAGCGCACCTCCCGCACGGGGTAGCCCGTGACCCGGGCCTTGCGGGCCAGCCTAAAGTCCAGGGGCACGGGCACGGATAGGGCCAGCCCCCGGGCCAGGGGCGCGAGGAGGCGGATGGCCAGACCTAGCTTGGCGTTTTGCTCGTGAAGGAGGACGGGAATCCCCTTGAGCTCCCCCACCATGGCCCCGGGAAACCCGGCGTACCCCCCCGTGGAGAGGATGGCATGGGGTTTTTTCTCGCCCAAAAGCCGCCAGGAGGCCTTGAGGCCTTGGAGGAGTCTCCAGGCTTCCTGGGGGCGAAGGGCGCTGCGGTCCAGCTTGCCTGTGGAAATCAGGGCGTGAGGAAGGGAGGTTTGCGGGAGGAGGCGGGCCTCGAGGCCCCCTTGGCTTCCCAGGTAGAAGACCTCCCGGCCCCGTTTCCTCAGCTCCTCCGCCACCGCCAAGGCGGGGAAAAGGTGTCCCCCGGTTCCACCCCCGGTCAGGAGGACCACGGCTCCACCCCCTTTCGCGGCGCTTCCCGGGCCAGGCGCATCATCACGCCCACGGCGAAGCCGGAAACCAAAAGGGAGCTTCCCCCATACGAGACCAGAGGAAGAGGAACCCCCGTGACCGGCAGAAAGCCTACGGTAACCCCGATGTTGAGGGCAGCCTGCAGGGTGAGGTAGAGGGTAAGGCCCAGGGCCACCAACCCCAGGGGTCCGGGGAGCCTAAGGGCCAGGGAAAGGCCCCGGGCGAAGAGGAGGAAGTAAAGCAAGAGGACCATGAGCCCTCCCAGCCAGCCGGTGGCGAAGACCACGCTGGCGAAGACCATGTCGTTGTGGGCCTCGGGCAGGTGGGGGAGGTTGCCGGAGGGGCCCTGGCCAAAGGGGCCGGCCAGGAGCAAGGCCTTCTGGGCCTGGAGGACTTGGTAGGCGGTCTGGGTGGGGTTGGCTTCTCCCTGAAGATAATCCAGGAAGCTGGTGAAGCGTTCGGAGACGTAGCGGAAGCGGGCTAAGTAAACCCCGGAAAAGGGGGCCAGGGCCAAGGCCCCTGCCAGGCTTACCATGATGAGCCGCCGCCAGGGCACCCCCGCCAGGATGAAGAGGAGGGCCCCCAAGGTGACCAGGAAAAGGGCGGTGGCAAAATCGGGTTCCACCAACACCAGGCCCGCGGTGAGGCCCACCAGGGCTGCGGCCCCCACGATGGGGTAGTCATTTCCCTTCCGCCCCACAAAGGAGGCCAGGTAGAAGACCAGGGCCACCTTGGCCAGTTCCGAGGGCTGGAAGTTCAAAGGCCCCAGGTCCAGCCACCGCCGCACCCCGCCCGGCCCGTTGCCCACCAAAAGGACCAGGAGGAGAAGGCCCAAGGTGGCCAGGAGGAGGAGGCGGGCGTGGCGAAGGAGCTTCTCAGGAGGCAGGACGAATCCCAAAGCCAGGGCAACTAGGGCCAGGGCGATGCGCAGAAGGTGGTTCGGGAGCAGGTCCGGCTCGGCCACCCCCACGCCCAGGAGGCCGAAGGCCAGGAGGAGAAGGGTGCTCAGGAGGAGGATGGGGTCCATGGCTCACCTCCCAGGGCGTAGACGGCCTCCCGGAAAGCCTGGGCGCGGTCCTGGTAGTCCTTGAACTGGTCAAAGCTGGCGGCTAGGGGGGCTAGGAGAACGCTCCCTTTGTCCAGGCGCTTGAGGGCTTCCGCCACCGCCCGTTCCATAGCCTTGCGGCCATCGGCCTCGAGGATGACCACCACCTCCACCCCGTCCCCCAAGGCTTGCGCCATCTTGGGACCATCCCGGCCGACGGCCAGCACCACCCGTACCCGGGAAAGCAAGGGGCGCAAGGGGCCTAGGTCCGCCCCCTTGTCCTCCCCCCCCAGGATCCAGGCAATGGGCGGGGGGGCGGCTTCCAGGGCCGCCTGGACGGCGGGGGTGCGGGTGGCGATGGAGTCATCGATAAAGACCACCTCTCCCTTGCGGGCGAAGGCCTGAAAGCGGTGGGGAGGGGAGGGAAGGGTCCTTAGGCTAGCCTTCAGGGCCTCCTCGTCCAAGGGCTTTCCCAGGAGTTCCAGGTAGGCCCGGGTGGCGGTGAGGGCTGCCCTCAGGTTGGTTTCCCTAGGGCTTCCTGCGGGCAGGAAGGGGTAGAGCCGGGCGGGGGAGGCCTCGGCCGCCTGGCGCACCCGGGGGTCTTCCTGGTTGTACACCAAGGCGTCCCCTGGGGTCAGGTTCTTGAGGAGGTTGAGCTTGGCCCGGTGGTAGGCTTCCAGGCTCCCGTGCCGGTCCAGGTGGTCCACCCCCAGGTTGAGGAGGACCGCCACCCGGGGGCGGAAGGCGTGGATCCTCTCCAGCTGGAAACTGGAAAGCTCGGCCACCGCCACCTCGGCTTCGTCCACCACGCTCACCAAGGGGGGGTCCACGTTGCCCCCCTCCAAGGCCTTCAGCCCTTGCCCTCTTAGGAGGTGGGCGGTGAAAAGCGTGGTGGAGGTTTTTCCGGCGGTGCCGGTGATGCCGATGATGGGGGTGGAAGAGAGGCGGTAGGCCAGCTCGGCCTCCCCCAGGATCCGGGCCCCGCGTTCCCCCAAGGCCCTCAGCCGGGGATGGGAAAGGGGTACCCCGGGGGCGGCCACCACCTCGCGGTAATCCCCTTCCAAGTCCCAGTCGGGGGTGAAGCCCAAGGCCATGGCCTCTTGGACCTCTTCTACCTTCGGGTGGTCGTCGTAAAAGCGGGCGGGAAGGCCCCGTCTTTTCAGGAAACCCAGCACCCCAAGCCCGCTTCGCCCAAGGCCGTAGACCAGGATCATGCCCCACCTCCCATGAAGGCCAAGGCGGTGGCCAAGGCGGTGAGGATGACAGAGCGGAAGACGATCTTGGCCTCCTCCCAGCCGGATAGCTCCAGGTGGTGGTGCAGGGGGCTCATGCGCAGAAGCCGCCTTCCCGTCTTGCGAAAGTAGAGGACCTGGACCACCACCGAGAGCACCTCCAATACGGGCACGATGGCCGCCAAGGGCAGGAGCCAAAGCTTCCCGCTCAGGGTGAAAAGCCCAGCCAGCATGGCCCCTAGGGCCTGGCTGCCGGTGTCCCCCATGAAGACCTTGGCCTTGGGGGCATTGTGCCAGAGGAACCCCAAAAGGCTCCCCAGGAGGGTTTGGGCGAAGGGGTAGGGGTAAAAGGGGAGGAGGAGGATGGCGGCCACGCTGGCCAAGAGCCCGTCCAGGCCGTCGGTGAAGTTGAAGGCATTGGCTGCGCCCACCACCGCCAGGAGGATGAGGAGCACGTCCAGGATGGGCCAAGGGGTGTAGGCCCCCTGCCGCACCGCCCAAAGGGCGAAGACCAGGGCCATGAGGGTTTGCAGGGCCAGCTTTTCCCGCGCCCGCAGGGGGCGGGCCAGGCTTCCCCCTAGGTCGTCCAGCAGTCCAAGAAGGGCAAAGCCCAAACCTAAGAGCCAAAGGCCAAGGAATCCATCCCTCCCCAGAAGCCAGTAGGCCAGGAAAGCGGCCAGGAGGAAGGCCACCCCTCCCATGCTGGGGGTACCCTCCTTGGCCAGATGGCTTTGGGGCCCATCCGCACGCACCTTCTTGCCTAGGCCCAGGCTTCTCATGAATACGATCCAAACCGCCGTGAAGAACCAGGAGAGGAGGAGGGCTAGGGCCATACCACCTCCTTGCAGGAGGCCGTCCGCATGCTGGGGACCAGGTAGAGGGTTTCCTCCCAGGTGGCGACATCTTGGGCTTCCGCCACCGGCTTGGCCCCCTCGGGCCGTACCACATAGACCCGGTTTCCTATAAGGGCTACCACCCCGCAGCTGCCTGCCTGGGCCTTGCGGGCGGGGTGGGGGAGGGAGAGCCTGTGCCCATCAGGATAGAAGTAGGCTTCCTCTCCCAGGGCCACCACCCGTCGCTCCCAGACCACCACTTGCTGGAAAGCGCCTTGCCTGAGGAGCTCCCCTTCGCGGTAGAGGCCGCCTTGTCCCACCCAGAATAGCCCTTCTTGCGTCCAGACCCCATCCCTTGCGGGATAGGGAAGGAGGTCTCCCTCCGCATACACCGCTTCCCCCAGACCCACCACCCCTTTCCCCCCCGAGGCCCTTAAAAAGCGGGGTACCCCGGGCAGGGGCAGGCTTTCCAAGCGGCCGTCCTGGTAGCGTAGGAGTTGGTAAGGGTAGGCGGCGTAAAGGCTGGTGGCGTCGGCATCCAGGAAGAGGGGAGGTCCTGGCAGGGCCACCTGGAACCGGCCCGTGACCAGACCCCCTTGGGCAAACCCTCCGGGATACGGCAGCACCGGGGGTAGGGCCTGCAAGGGGGCACAGGCGGGAAGCAGGGTTAGGGGAAGCAACGCCGTCAACCGTCCCATAGTTGCAAAAGCCTTTCCAAGCCCACACCTCTTGAGGCCTTCAGATAGACCAGGTCGCCGGGCTGTACCCTCTCCTTCAGCCACAGAAGGGCCTCCTCGAGGGTTTCCACCGCCTCGCCGCCCAGGGCCGCCTGGGCCTTGGCGTAGCTTCCCACGTAAAGGGGGCTAAGGCCCAGCCGCGAGGCTTCCTCGGCCACTTCCAGGTGGAGCTTCAGGGCTTGGTCACCCAGCTCCAGCATCTCCCCCAGCACCGCCCACTTGCGCCCAGGCTGGGCGGCAAGCCAGGCCAGCCCCGCCCGCACCGACAGGGGGTTGGCGTTGTAGGCGTCGTTTAAAAACACCACCCCGTCCTTCTCCCGCCGCTCCATCCGTCCAGGGGGGAGGACTAGGTGAGCGAGGCGCTCGGCCACTTCCTTGGTATCCTGGCCCAGGACCTCCGCCACCCCCAAGGCGGCCAAGGCGGCCAAGGCCGGGCCCATGCCGGGATAGGGCACCCGCACCTCCCAGGGGCCGTAGCGGAAACGGCTTTCCGTGGGGAGGAGGCGCAAGTCCTCTCCCCGGAAGGTGGCCTCGCCAAAGCCGTAAGTGGGGAGGCCCTGGTCCAGGCCAAAGCGGCCCAAAACCTCAACCGCTTGCAGGCTCACCACGGCCTGGGGAGCGGAGAGGAGGCCTACTTCCTCCCGCACCACCCCCTCGAGGCTGCCAAAGGCCAGAAGGTGTTCCTCCCCTAAGGCGGTAAGCACCGCAAGGTGTGGCTTGGCTAGGCCCATGAGCTCGGCCATTTCTCCCACCCGGTCCACCCCCAGCTCCACCACGCACCCCGGGGCCTTTGGGTCAAGCCCCAGGAAAAAACGGGCCAGGGGAGGGGCCGTGTTCTGGTTTCCCTGGGGCGCAGGGAGGCCGAGGGCCTGGGCGATGGCCTCCTTGGTGGTGGTTTTACCGGAGCTTCCCCCCACGGCCACCACCGTTCCCGGAAAGAGGTCCCGCAACCTTTCCCCGAGGGCCAAAAGGGCCCGGTAGGTGTCCTTTACCTCCACCGTGGCCGGCCCGGGTTGGTCGGAGAGGACCAGGTGGGCGCCTTTAGCCAGGGCTTCTTCCGCAAACACCCGGCCATGGGTGTTCCTTCCGGGTAACGCCACAAAAAGGCTTCCCGGCTGGACCTCCCGGCTGTCCCAACGGAGGTCGTGGACGGGTTTGCCGCCGGGGTGAAGCCTTCCCTTTGTGGCCCCGGCCACCCACTCCGGCGTTATTTCCCTAACATGATGTACATACACAAGCTACTCACCGCCCTTCAGCATAGGGGGGTACGCCGCGGTATGCCAAGAGTGCGGCGGCCACCTCCCGGAAGATGGGGGCCGCCACCTGGCTGCCGTGGACCTCCCCCTTGGGGTAGTGGATGGCCACCACCACGGTGTACAGGGGCTGGTCGCCGGGTACGAAACCGGCAAACCAGGCGGTAAAGACCTCCCGGGAATAGCGGCCGTTCACCACCACCTGGGCCGTGCCGGTTTTACCCGCCAGGGGATAGCCGGCAAGCTGGGCCCGGGGCGCAAGCCCCTCCTGTAGGGCCTGGCGGATGGCCCGAGCGGTGGCCTGGGAAAAGACCTGTTCGGACTTGGCTTCCTGGTGGGTAAAGAGCCGGGGGGAGCGGTAGGTGCCATCAACCAAGGCGTTAAAGGCGGCTGCCAGGTGCAAGGGGGTTACCAGGAAACCCTGGCCGAAGGTGTGGTTGGCGTAGGCGGCGGGGCTCCAGGCGTTAGGGGGGTTAACCACCGGAGCGGCCACCCTTACCCCGGGGAGGGGGGAGGGATCGGTGAGGTGGAGCCTCTCCATGTACCGGTAGAACACCTGCTTGGGTAGGGCCTCGGCCAGCAGGCTGATTCCCACGTTGGAGGAGTAACGAAGCACCTCGGCCAAGGTAAGGACCGGGGGATGGGGGACGACGTCCCGGATGGTCCATCCGTCCACCACCCGGTGCATGGGGGCCTCCACTCGGGTGGTGAGGCTGGCTGCTCCTTCCTCCAGCAGCATGGCAGCGGTAAGGGCCTTCATGGTGGAGCCCACCTCCAGGGGTACCAGGAAGGCGTGGTTTCGCCAGGAAACGTCCTTGGCCGGGTCCTTCCTGGGCGCTAGGGGGTCAAAGGCCGGCCCGTTGGCCACGGCCTTGAGATCGCCATTCCGGTCCATCACCAGCAGGGTGCCATAGGCCCCTCGGCTTCGCGCCAACCCTTCCCATAGCGCCCTTTCCGCCATGGCCTGGATCCAGGGGTCCAGGGTGAGGGTGAAGGAGCGGCCCGCCTCGAGGGCCGCGTTTAAGTCCCGCTCCAGCCCCTCCAAGCCCCGGCCCGAGCCCCGTTCCCCAAAGCCCAAAAGTTGGCTGGCGCTTGTCCCCAAGGGGTAGTAGCGCCCCTCCTTTAGGCTTAGGGCCAGGGGGGTACCGTCCTGGGCGTAGAGGGTACCCCTAACCACCGGGGTTGGCGGGGGAACCGTGAGGATCCTGGGGGGATGGGTTACCAGGCTGTAGAGCCCTAGGGCGAAGAGCACGAGCCAAAGGGCCAAGCCTAAAAAGACCCAGGATACGCGGCCTAGGCCTAGGGTCACCGCACCCACCTCCCCTCGCTCATGGGCAGGAATCCCTCTTTCTTAGCCCAGGAGAGCACCCGGTGGGGCTGGGTAGCTTGCCACCTTTCCTTGAGCAGGGCTTCCTCCTGGATGCCCAACTTGGCCAACTCCTCCTCCATCTTGGCCAGGTGGGCTTTTTCCAGCTGGTTGCGGTGGCCCAGGGCGAAGACCAAAAGGAGGGCCAGGAGGTAAAGGAGGCCGAAGCGCAGGGCTGTGGCTGGGCTTCCCTGGCGGCGCATCAGGCCACCTCCTTTTCCGCGGCCCTGAGCTTGGCGCTGCGGGACCGGGGGTTTCCGGCTATCTCTTCGGGGCTCGGAGTGATGGGCTTCTTGGTGAGCACTTTCAGGTGGCTTTCCTTCAGAAAGCGCTTTACCAGACGGTCTTCCAGGGAGTGGAAGGTAATGACCACCAGCCGTCCCCCAGGGGCCAGGACCTCCTCGGCTTGCCTGAGGAATTCCTCCAGCGCACCCAGCTCGTCGTTCACGTACATGCGAAGGGCTTGGAAGGTCTTACGGGCGGGGTGGCCGGCCTTGCGGAAGCCCACCGCCTGCCGCACGGTCTCGGCCAGCTCCAAGGTGGTGCGGATGGGGGTTTTTCGCCTTCTTTCCACGATGGCCTTGGCAATCCGGTAGGCCTGCTTCTCCTCCCCCAGGTCCCGCAGGATGCGGTGGAGGTCTTCCAAGGGCAGGGTATTCACCACCTCGTAGGCGGTGGGGCCTTCCTCCCCCATGCGCATGTCCAGGGGGCCTTCCTTCTGGTAGCTGAAGCCCCGCTTGGGATCCTCCAGGTGGAAGCTGCTTACCCCCAGATCCGCCAGGATGCCCGCCACCTGG
>NZ_CALLUR010000094.1:0-11813 GCF_938010445.1 uncultured Thermus sp. | reverse complement strand
ATTCTGGAAACAGGCCACTTCACCCCCAAGGCTTTAGAAGCCCTGGCCGAGGCCGCCATCCGGGGTGGGGCCGACTTCCTGAAGACCTCCACCGGCTTTGGGCCCCGGGGAGCCAGCCTCGAGGATGTGGAACTCCTGGTAACCATAGCCCAGGGCCGGGCCCAGGTGAAGGCGGCAGGCGGCATCCGTGACCCGAAGATGGCCCGCAAGCTTCTGGAAGCAGGGGCCACCCGGCTGGGCACCTCCAGCGGGGTAGCCCTGGTGAAAGGGGAAAGTGGGGATGGGTACTAAAAGGCGGCGGCGAAAATCCACCCTGGCCGGACTTCCGGGGTACGTGCTCCTCCTGGTCATTCTCCTCCTTTGGCTTTTCCAGGAGCTCCGCCCAGGCCCGGTTTCCTCCCCCGCCCAGGCGGAACGGGGAGGGGTTGAGGTCTATTTCCTGCCCCAGGAGGGGGAGGCCGCCAAGGCCCGCCTCGTGGCCCTCATAACCGGGGCCAAGGAAAGCCTGGAGGGCGCCTTCTACGAGTTTCGCGACCTGGAGATCGCCAGGGCCCTCCTGCGTGCCAAGGAGCGAGGGGTAAGGATCAGGGTGTACGGGGAAAGCGATTACCGAAGCGATTTTCGCCGCTACCTGGTGGGAGCCGCCTTGGGCCAACAGGGGGAAACTCCCAGGGTGCCCCAGGAAGCCCTGAGGCAACGGGTTAAGCCCCTATCCTTGGATTGCGAAGAGATCACAGGCATTCCCGTCTGCTTTGACGAACGGGAGGGCTTCATGCACCATAAGTTCCTGGTGGTGGACGGCAAGGCGGTCTGGACTGGGAGCACCAACATGACCTGGAACGCCTTCGCCCGCAACAACGAGAATAGCCTTCTCCTTCCGTCCCCCACCCTGGCCCAGGGATACGCCAAGGAGTTCCAAGCCCTTTTTGGCGGCAACAAGGAGGGCTTGGGAGAGCCCGTGGCCTTCGCCCTTACAGACGAAAACCTCTCCCTGGAGGGCACCGCCTATTTCAGCCCAAGAGGGGGTCCAATGGCGCGAGGAGCCCTCCTGGAAAGGCTAAAAGCGGCCAGGGAAGAGATCCTGGTGGCGGCCTTCGTCCTCACGGACCAGGAGGTGGTGAAGGCCTTGGTCCAGGCCCAGAGGAGAGGGGTGGGGGTGCAGGTCCTCCTGGAAACCCGCAACCTCCGGGATAGCCGGGAAGACGACCTCCTCCGGGCCGGGGTAGCGGTGCGCAAGGACGGCAACCCTTACACCCTGCACCACAAGGTCATGGTGATAGACGGCACCTGGGTGGTCACGGGAAGCTACAACTTCACCGCCAGGGCCTGGCAGGTAAACAACGAAAATCTCCTCATCCTAAAAAGCCCCTCCCTGGCCGAGCGCTACCGGCAGGAGTTCCTGAGGCTATGGCAGGAAGGAACGCCCCTTTAGTGCTCACCCTAGCCTCGGGTAGTCCGAGGCGTAGGGCCCTCCTCGAGGCCCTGGGCTTCCCTTTAAGGGTGGTCCCCCCTGGGGTGGAAGAGAAAGGGGAAAGCCTCCCCCTAGACCCCAAGGAGCTGGCCCTGGCCCTGGCCCGGCGCAAGGGGGAAGCGGTGCCAGGGGAGTGGGTACTGGCGGCGGATACCGTGGTGGACCTGGAAGGGCGGGTGCTCGGCAAACCCAAGGATCGGGCGGAAAACCACCTCTTCCTCCGCCTCCTTTCCGGCAGAACCCACCGGGTCCACACCGCCATCTACCTGCGTACCCCAGGCGACCTGGTGGCGGAGGTGCACACCACCCAGGTGCGCTTCCGCAGGCTTTCCGAAGAGGAGATCGCCTGGTACGTGCAAAGCGGCGAGGGCCTGGACAAGGCGGGGGGCTACGGGGCCCAGGGCTTGGGAATGGCCCTTTTGCAGGGGATCGAGGGGGATTTCTACACGGTGGTGGGCCTGCCTGTGGCCCGGGTTTTTGCTCTCCTTTGGGAGAGGGGGTTTAGGCCATGAGGGAAGTGGCCCTGCGCCGGGGGCTTTTCCTCCTCCTCTTGGCCTTGGGCCTGGCCATGGCAGCCTTAACGCGCCCCCTTGCCCCCCGCCTGGCCCTAACCCTTTCCCCCCTCACCGCCCCCCTTCCCACCTTGGGCCACCGCCTAGGGCAGAACCTGCGGGCCGCTCTGACCGCCCTCCTCAACCGCCAAGACCTCTTTGCGGAAAACCGAGCCCTAAAGGCACGGCTGTCCCAACTGGAAAGCGAGAATCGGAGGCTTCGCCTCGAGGTGGCGCGCCTCTCCCGGGCCCTCAAGGTCCAGGCCACCCAGGCCCCCGGGGTGGTGGCGGTGGCCCCAGTGGTGGGGGAGGACCTTTCCGGGCTTTACCGCCGGCTTATCCTGGGCCTAGGGGAACGGGATGGCCTCCGGGTGGGCATGCCGGTGACCGCTCCGGAGGGGCTGGTGGGGCTCATCGTGGAGGTGGAGGAACGCCGAGCCCTGGTGCGCACCCTTCTGGACCCGGAAAGCCAGGTGGGCGTGCGGCCGGAGAAGGCCCCGGGACGGGGGATAGCCCGGGGTGTTCCCCCTGACCACCTGCTGGCGGAGTTCCCCCCCACGGTCAAGGTGGCCCCGGGGGATCTGCTCCTCACCGGAGCCCCCCTGGGCCTTTTCCCCGATGGCCTCCCCGTGGGCCGGGTGGAACGTGTGGAGCGCGTCCAAGGGGGATTAAAGCTACGGGCCTGGGTCAGGCCCCTGGTGGAGCTATCCCTATTGGAAGAGGTTATCGTGCTGAGGCCGTTATGATGGGCCTTTTGCTCCTGATCACCCTCGCCCTCTCCGGATTCCTAGGGGCCCTTTGGCCTCAGGGGCTGATGGCCCCGGACCTCTTCCTGGTCCTGGCCCTCCTCTACGCCCGAAGCCTTCCCTACTACCTGGGCCTCCCCTGGGCCTTTTTCCTGGGGCTTGTGCAAGACCTCCTGGGATATGGGCTTTTGGGTCTCCATGCGGTAGGGCTTTTAAGCGCCAGCTACGCCTATTATGCGGCGAGCCGCCGCCTGGCCCCGGGGGAGGCACCTGGGATCCTCTTCTCCTTCATCTGGGCCTTTTCCGCCAAGTGGGCGGGCTACTTCCTGGTAGCCTACTGGCTGCGCCTGGAACTTCCCGCCTTCTTGCCCCTAGACCTTCTCCTCGAGGGCCTCCTCACCCTTCCCTTGGCCCTCCTGGCGTGGCGCCTCCTGCCGCCTCCCCGACGACCATGACCAGCCGGCTTTACGCCCTCATGCTCTTCTTTCTCCTGGCCTTCGGCCTCCTGGCCCTAAGGGCCTGGCACCTGCAAGTTCTGCAGCATGAGAAGTACGCCCTGCGGAGCCAAGGCAACTACCTGAAGACCGAGGGCCTACCCGCTCCCCGGGGCCGCATCCTGGACCGCAAGGGCCGGGTGATCGCCCAGGACCGGCTGGTGGTGGACCTGGTTTACGAAGGGGGGGAGGTGGCCTTTGCCGAGAGGCTTCTACCCCTTTTAGGCCTGCGGGAGCTTCCCAAGGTAGAGGGCCCCCAGGTCCTGAAAGCAGGAGTGCCTGAATACCTGCTTCCCACCCTGGCAGAGATCACCGCCGGACAGAAAAACCTCAAGCTGGTGGAGCGGATTGAGCGCCACTACCCCAACCCCATCTCGGGGCCCGTCCTCGGGTATGTGCTTCAGGCCAACGCCGAGCAGGTGAAGCGGGGATACAGCCCCGACGAGCAGGTGGGCCAAGCGGGCCTCGAGGCGGCCCTCGAGCCCTACCTGAGGGGCAAGCGCGGCCTGAAGGCGGTGGAGGTCAACGTCCGGGGGGAACGCCTCAGGGAAAACATCCTGGAGGAGCCTAGCCCGGGGCAGGACGTGGTCCTGACCCTGGATCTGGACCTGCAAAGGGCTGCGGAAAAGGCCTTGGAAGAAGCCTTGGCCGACATCAACGCCGGACGGAGAGCCAAGGGCCTTCCTCCCGCCACCCGGCCCAAGGGGGCCATCGTGGCCGTGAACCCCAAAACAGGGGAGGTCCTGGCCATGGCCAGCGCCCCTTCCTTTGACCCAGGCCTCTTCGCCAGACGACCCGTCCCGCCCGAAGTGCAAGCCCTTTTGACCGACAAAGACCTTCCTCTTCTCAACCGGGCCGTCCAACCCTATGCTCCCGGTTCTACCTTCAAGTTAGCCACCAGCTACGCGCTTCTGGAGGAGGGGTATGTGAGCCCCTCCACTCCCTACCGGTGTAGCCCCTATATCGTCTTTGGCGGCCAGGTGCGCCGCAACTGGGCCACGTGGGACATGGGGCCTATGACCGTGAAAGAGGCCATCGCCTGGAGCTGCAACACCTGGTACTACCAGGCGGTGGCCCAGGACCCCCTAGGGGTGGTGGACCGCCTGGCGGCCAGGGCTAAGCTCCTGGGCCTGGGGGAGGCCACAGGCTTGGAGGTGGCGGAACGGACCGGGCTTCTCCCGACCCGGGCCTGGAAGCGGGAAGCCCTGAAGGAACCCTGGTACCCCGGCGAAACCCTCTCCCTGGCCATTGGCCAGGGAGCCATCCTGGCCACCCCAGCCCAGGTGGCGCGCATGCTTTCCACCATCGCCAACTCCGGGCTAAAGCCCAGCCTTCATCTGGTCAAGCGCATCGGTCAGGTGGAGACTAGGCCCAAGCTTGAGCCGGTACCTGGGCGTTTTTGGGGGATTCTCCAGGACGGATTACGAAAAACGGTGGAGCAAGGTACGGCCCGCCATGTCCTTGGGAACTTCCCCGTGCCCACGGGTGGCAAAACGGGTACCGCGGAAACCCCAGGCAAGCGGGCAGGCCTGGAGCACGCCTGGTATATGGGCTATGGCCCCACCGACCCCACCTCCCCTTATCCCCCACTGGTGGTGGTGGCCTTCTTTGAGAACGGGGGCGAGGGAAGCCGCGTGGCCCTTCCTGCCGTGCGCAAGGTGATGGCCGCTTACTGGCGGGTAGAGGAGGCCCAGGCCAGGTAGAATGGACCCATGCGGCTCCGCGCCACCCCCAAGGCCCTAGCCCTACGCTTGGACGGGGGAGAAACCCCGGAAGAAATCCGAAACCTCAAGCTACCGGAAGACCTTCCCCTCGAGGTGGAGGTGGCCGGACCCGTACCTGGGGACGTGCTCCAAGCCTTACTGGAGCTGGGCCGGCCCCTCACCCTAGTCCCTCCCCGAAACCGCCCCCCCGCCGGTACCCTGGTCCTCAGCAAAACCCTTCGCTCCGGGGAACGGGTGGAACACCCCGGCACCGTGGTGGTCCTGGGGGATGTGAACCCGGGAGCCGAGGTGGTGGCGGGGGGGGACGTGATCGTGGTGGGCAAACTGCGGGGTCTGGCCCATGCAGGGGCAGGGGGGGACGCGGAGCGCTTCATCTTTGCCCTGGAACTGGCCGCCAAGCAGGTGCGCATCGGCCCCCACCTGGCCCAAGCCCCGGAGGGCCTTGACACACGGGGCCCTGAGATCGCCCGGGTCCAGGAAGGAACCATCGTGGTGGAACCGGCTAGAAAGCGATAGTTCCCGTTTCTACCCCGTACCGCTTCAGCACGAGGTAAATGACCCAACCCGATGCGGCCACGTACAGCCAGATGGGCACCAGCACCTTGGCCCAACGCTTGTGCAGAACGAACTCCCCCCTAAAGGCCCGCCAGATCACATAAAGGGCCAAGGGTCCGTTGAGGGCGGCCAGGAGGGTGTGGGTGATGAGCAGGAAGTAGTAGGCACCCCGCCAGGCCTCAGGCCCCCCGTAGGCGGTGGTGCCGTGAAGGGCCCACTTGGCCAGGTAAAAGACCAGGAAAAGGAGGGCCAGGAAGGTGGCCGAAAGCATGGCCCGGTGATGCCAGACCCTCTTCCCCCTTTTGATCAGGGCAACCCCCGCCAGTAGCGCCAACCCCGAAAGGACAATGCTCCCAACCGCCAGCAAGCCCAAAAGCTCTTTCACGCCCGTTCCTCCCCTAGACGCTCGCCCAGAAGCCGCACGGGCTCCAGCTGCGAGGTGCGCGCATAGCTGTAACCTCTCAAATAATCCTCTTCTTGACCCAAAAGCTGGTAAAGCCTAAGGTAGGCCACCGCCAGAAGCCCATCCCGTTCCCGCCCAGGGGGAAGCCGGTGGAGAAGCCTGGCGATCTCGCGAAACCTGGGGACCTGGCTGGCCTCGAGGGGCGTACCCCTCAAGGCCCGGGCCAGGTCCGCCAAGGTGTCGCCGCTCCGCCCCATAACCCCAAGGAGTGTACCATACCTACCCCTAGGGAATGCGCCGGCCCGTACGGTTACCAGCAGCGTCCACCGCAAGCAGCATAGCCCCAGCGGGCACCTCCGCAGAAAAGGCCACCGTGGCCTCCTTGGGAAGGGAAAGGGGACTGTAGCGACCGCCCACCTGAACCACCACCCGGTCCACCTGGACGTTGTCCTCCACCCGTCCGTACACCCGGTACAAGCCGCCTTCCCTCTCCACCCTTTCCACCACGATGCGGGGGGGCACGGCATCCAACACCAAGGGGACCCGCTTCTCCCCCCGGTTTCCCCGCGCGTCCTCGGCCTCCAGAAGAAGCTCCACCTTTCCCGAGGCCGGGGCCTGGAGGCGGAAGCGGAAATGGACCAGGCGCTTGCCCCTCTCCTCAGGGAGCAAGACCTCCTGCCCGTTGGCCTGGACCTTTACTACCCCCGCGGGGTCAAAGGCATACCCCTGAACCCTGAGCTCCTTTCCCGGGGCCACCGCCCCACCCAAGGGCTCCACCAACCCCATCTCGGGGGAAGCGGTATCCGGCCGAGCGCAGGAAGCCAGAAGGAAAAGAAGAAAGAGGAGACGCGTACGCATCTCCTCTATGGTAACGGCAAGCTTACCTTAGGATTACCCCTACGCGCGCGTATGCGAACGGGATCACAAACGCATTGTCACCGAGCCAGGTAGAGACACCGAGCCCAGTTTCAAGGTAGGTACTAATCGCTGGGTCAGGAAGCTGAACCTCCGTACCCATAAAGCCGTGAGGAAATATCACAAACGAACGCCCACTCAGATTGGCGCTCACCCCCAAGCCAAAACCGTGGTACCGAATCATCCCTGGGCCCGGAGAGGAAGACAAGCTATCTTTGCCCAGGATGAAAGCGACATCTCCTCCAATACCCCCGACCATGATGGCAGGGCCTAGCCCCAAGCGCAAGATACCGCTCTGATACTGGACACCGATAGGCGTGAAGAAACTAGATGAGTAAAAACCCAAGCCCGGAGTTTGAGCTAGGCCATAAGATAAAACCATCATTCCCACTAGAGTCCAAAGAAACCTTCTCATAACTCACCTCTCTGCTCCAATGTTAGAAAGTTACTCCGAACAAGTCAAGTTACGTGGTATAAAGCGCGTTAATCCTCACATATCCTTCTGTCAGGTCGCAGCCCCAGGCCACCCCTTCCCCAGGGCCTTCCCCCAGGTCCACCCAGACCTCCACCTCTTCGGCCCGCATAGCCTGGCTGGCCCTCTCCCGGTCAAAGGGAAGGGCACCCCCGGCATAGAGGGCAAGCCCCTGAACCCGAATCCTCACCCGCAGGGGGTCAAACCGCGCCCCCGAGTTGCCCAAAGCCGCCAGGATGCGGCCCCAGTTGGGATCGTTTCCGTAAAGGGCGCTTTTCCAGAGGGCGCTTCCCGCTATGGTCCTCGCCGCCCGCCTGGCCTCCTCCTCCGTGGCCGCCCCCACCACCCGCACGGTCATGAGCTTGGTGGCCCCCTCCCCATCCCGGGCAATCTTCCTGGCCAGCTCCCGGGCCACCCCTTCCAAGGCGGGGGCGAAGGCCTCGAGGGACACCCCACCATAAGCCCCGTTCGCCATCACCAGGGCGAGATCGTTGGTAGAGGTATCCCCGTCCACGGTAACCTGGTTGAAGGTGCGGTCCACAATGCCCCGCCAGATTTCCCTTAAGGCCTCCTGGGGCAAGGCAGCATCCGTCACCAGGAAGGCCAGCATGGTGGCCATGTTGGGGTGGATCATGCCGCTTCCCTTGGCAATGCCCACGATCCTGGCCCCCTCCACCTCAGCCTCGGCCACCTTGGCCACCAGGTCGGTGGTGAGGATGGCCTCGGCGAAGGCATCGGCATAGGGGGTGAGCTCAATCTGGGGTAGACCCGCCTCCACCTTCTCCACGGGAAGGGGAACGCCGATGACCCCAGTGGAAGCCGTCAAGACCTCCTCCGCGGAAAGCCCCAAGCGCAGGGCCGCGGCCTCGGCCATGCGCCGGTCGTCCCCAAAACCCCGCTCCCCGGTGGCGCAGTTGGCGTTGCCCGCGTTAACCACCACCGCCCGTAAGGGGCCCCCTTGGGCATGAAGGGCCCTGCCCCGATGTATGGAAGGGGCAGCGGCCCGATTCTGCGTGGCCACATAGGCCCAGGAAGCGGGAAGGCCGGACACCAAAAGGGCCAGATCGGGTTTTCCCGAAGGTTTGATGCCCGCCCGGGTGGCCCCTGCGCGGAACCCCAAAGGCAGTCTCACGGCCATATCCCCTCCTTGGGAAGCGCGGTTTCTTCAGGAAAACCCAGCATCAGGTTCAGGTTCTGCACCGCTTGGCCCGCCATACCCTTGACCAGGTTATCCAAGGCGGCAAACACCAGGACACGCCCGGTTCGGGGCTCATATAGGGGCTTCAGGTCCACCCGGTTGGAGGCGTAGGTGCCTTTAGTCTCGGGCAAAGCCTCCCGCAGTACCCGAACAAAGGGCTCCCCTATGTAAAAATCCCCATAAAGCTCGTCCAAAGTACCCTGGCTCCAGTCCCCATCCACCTCGGCCTCCGCTGTGACCAGGATGCCCCGGGTCATGGGCACCAGGTGGGGCACAAAAGTCAAGCGCATCTCCCCCACTGGCCCGTGGGTCCTCACCCTCGGCCCCTGGGCCACTAGACGCCCCAAGTTCCTCTCCATCTCCGGGATATGGCGATGGGTGCCCCCCACCTTGTAGGGCTTGAGGTTCTCGTTGACCTCGGCAAAGAAAGTCCCCTCCCCCTCTCTCCCCGCCCCGGAAACTCCGCTAAGGCCCACCACAAAAGCCCTCCGCAGGACCCCTGCCGAGGCCAGGGGCGCCAGGGCCAAGGTGGTGGCCGTCACGTAGCAACCGGGATTGGCCACCAGCCTCGCCCCCTTTAGCTCCTCCCGGTGGAGTTCGGGAAGGCCGTAAATGGCCTCCGGGTAAAGCCCCGGGCTCTTATGGGGAATGCCATACCAAGCCTCGTAAACCTCCGGCGGAAGCCGATAGTCCCCGGAGAGGTCTATCACCCGTTTACCCGCCTCCAGGAGCCCGGGGGTAAGCTCCATGGCCAGACCGTTGGGCAGGGCCAGGAAGACCACCTCGGCCCGCTCCAGGACCTCCTCTTGGGAATGGAAGGGCCTTCTGTCCCACAGCTGGGGCCAGGCAGCCGAAAGGGGCTTCCCCTCGTATTTGCGGCTGCTAAAGCCCACCACCTCCACCCCGGGATGGGCCTTCAGCAAGCGGAGGAGCTCAGCCCCCCCGTACCCCGAAGCCCCCACGATTCCCACCCTCACCACGGCACCTCCAAAGGGATGCCGCCCCTAGCCCAGCAGGCGCAAGAGGACGGCCTTGGCGGTGTGGAGGCGGTTTTCCGCCTGGTCAAAGACCCGGCTCCGGGGCCCGTGCACCGCCTCCTCGGTGGTCTCCTCCCCATAATGGGCGGGAAGGCAGTGGAGAAAAATACCCTCGGGCCGGAGAAGCCGCAAGAGCTCCCCGTTAACCTGGAAGCCATTGAAGTCCTGGAGTCTTCTTTCCCGTTCTGCCTCCTGGCCCATGCTGGTCCAGACATCGGTGTAAAGGGCATGGGCCCCTAGGGCTGCTTCCTGGGGGCTATGGGTGAAAAGGGCCCCTGCCTTTTGCACCAGGGCCGGATCCGGCTCGTAGCCCCTTGGGGTGGCCACCCGCACCCGCAGGCCCACCAAGGGGGCCACCTCCAGAAGCGAGTTCAACACGTTGTTCCCATCCCCCACCCAGGCCACCTCGAGGCCCTCCCATCCCCCGAAAGCCTCCTTCAGGGTGAGGAGGTCCGCCAGGGCCTGCAGGGGATGGGCCCGGTCGGAAAGGGCGTTGATCACCGGGATACGGGCGTGGCGGGCCAGTTCCTCCACGGTTTCGTGCCGGTACACGCGGGCGGCGATCCCCTCCACAAAGCGCTCCAGGTTCTTGGCGATATCCCTGACAGGCTCGCGCTCGCCGATGCCCACCTGCTTTTGGTCCAGGTAAACCGCATGCCCTCCCAGGTGGAGCATGGCCACCTCGAGGGTGGTGCGGGTACGCAAGGAAGGTTTCTCAAAGAGCAAGGCCAGCACCTTGCCCTTGAGGTCCTCTCCCCGATAGCGCTCCCGCTTAAGGGTTTCCGCCAAGGCTAAAAGGTCCTCCACTTCCCTTTTGCCATAGAAGGTAAAGTCTAAAAGGTCCTTGGGCCGGGTGAGGGCATCTCCCACCATGAGGCTTATAGGATAGCGCAATCCTGCAAACTTATGCAAGCCCCGCCCACCTCCTTGCCCCTTGCCTCGCTCCCCCTAGGGGGTTCCTTATAATGCAGGTGCCTCCGAGCCCGGGTAGGCCCCTGGGGCTTCCCGGGCCGGGTCTATGGCCCCGGGGTGGTGGGGGTAACCCCGTCGCCTGCCATGGTTGCAAAGGAGGTAACAGTGGCCAAGCTGCCGTCCATACTGGTCCTCGCCGGCATCCTGGGGATGAGCCTAACCTGGGCTCAGAACCTAGAGGTGCGGGTGGTGGCCGCAGCCGACCTACAGTATGCCCTTTCCCAGGTGGCCAAGGCCTTTGAGGCCAAGAATCCGGGCATCCGCATCCTCCTCTCCTTCGGTTCTTCGGGAAAGTTCTACACCCAGCTCACCCAAGGCCTCGCGGCCGACCTTTTCTTCTCCGCGGAAAGGATTTATCCCCAGCTTCTAGAAGAAAGGGGCCTTGCCGAAAGGGGTAGCCGCAAACCTTACGCCATTGGGCGCATGGTCATCTGGCTGGATCGCCGGCTGGGTCTAAAACCGGGCCCCGAAGCCCTCAAGGACCCACGGGTCACCCAGCTGGCCATCGCCAGCCCCGTCCACGCCCCCTATGGCCGGGCCGCCGTCACCCTTTTGGAACACTATGGCCTTTTAAAGCGCCGGCAGGACGCCCCCATCCCCGGCCTCAAGAAACCCTTCCTTAGCCTCTCCTGGGAGGAGATCCCTTGGGAGAAGCTCTCCCGCGGGGTGGAAGCCTACTGGGATGCCAGCCCCCTCCGCCAGGGCAAGCCCAGCTTCCAGTTCGTCTATGGCGAGAACATCTCCCACACCGCCCAGCTGGCCCTGACCACTACCCGGGCCGGCATCCTGGCCCTGTCCCTGGCCATCAACGAAACCCTGTCCCGCCCAGGGGTCTACTGGGTATCCCCTTTGGAGAGCCACCTCACCCTGGAGCAGGACTACGTGATCCTGAAGGGGAGGAAGCGGCCTGAGGTGATGGCCTTCTATCACTTCGTGGCAAGCCCCGAGGGCCGGGCTATCCTAAGGCGTTACGGTTTTCTGTTGCCGGGAGAGAAGCTGGAGTAATGGACCCCCTGTTCTGGACCGCCCTCCGCCTCTCCCTCGAGGTGGCCCTTTTGGCCTCCCTTATCCTTCTCCTCTTGGGGATCCCTCTGGCCTGGCTTATGGCCTTCCATCGTTTTCCAGGAAAGTCCCTGCTGGAAGCCATCTTCCTCCTCCCCCTGGTCCTGCCCCCCACGGTGCTGGGCTTCTACCTCCTCCTCTTCCTGAGCCCGGAGGGTCCATGGCACAAGCTCACGGGCCTCTCCTGGGCCTTCCGCTTTGAAGGCCTGGTCT
>NZ_CALLUR010000093.1:0-19244 GCF_938010445.1 uncultured Thermus sp. | reverse complement strand
GGTCCTGGCCCAGGTGCAAGGCGGTGCGGATGGGGCCCTCGAGGGGAGCCTGGCGGAAGGCTTGGGCCAAGGAGGCCTCGTCCCCCCTGAGGGCCAAGGCGAAGGGCAAGGAGGCTTCCTTCAGGAGGCCCAGGGCCTCCTTGGGGGTCTCCGCCAGAAGGGCGTAGCCCAGAAGGGCCTTGGCCTCAGGGGTGGGGGGCAGGGTGCGCAGCCAGTCCTGGGCTTTTTGGGTGCGGAGGGTTCCTTGGTCCAAGGGGGGGGCGAAAAGCTCCCCCCGCACCCGGGCGTCCAGTCCCTGCAGGAGGAAGCCCAGGCCAAGGGCTAGGAAGAGGGCCAGGGCCAGCACCCGTTCCCCCAGGCTGGCGTAGGCCAGGTGGAGGTGCCTGAAGCGTAGGAGTGGGTGCTTCCAGAACCCGCCCAGGTAGCCGCCAAGGGGCTTCAGGTCCTTTAACTGGGCAGGTAGGTAGAAGAGGAAGAGGTAGAGCATGAGGGCCAGGTATGCCAGGCCCAGGGTCCAAAGGGCAGGGGGAAGCAGGGTAAGCTGCGGGGGAAGCCAGGCTCTTAGGAGTTTTTCTGCTTCGCGGAAGCGCAAGGCCTGGGCAGGGTACCCCTGGGCCTCGAGGTACAGGGCCGTTTCCCTAAAAAAGGCCAACGAGCCGGGGAAAAGGGGAGTGTAGCGGAGAAGGGTCTGGGCCAGGAGAAGGGCCTTTTCGGGATCCTTCTGCCGTAAAGAGCGGGAGGCCTCGGCCATGCGGGCCACTTCCGCCTGGCCGAAGAGGAGTTCCGGCCTGTGGCCCCGGGCCAGGAGGTCCTGGCCGTAGGCCTCCAGGTCCTCCGGGGTGAGGGTGGCGGGGTCTTGGGTCCAGTAGGCGAAGTAAGGCCAAGGCTTAGGCGGGTTGAGGGCCTGGAGGAGGGAGGCTAGGGTTTGTAGGTCCTCCCCATGGCCCTCAAAGGGCAGCCGCGGGAAGGGGATGGGCAGGACCCAGTCTCCCTGTAGGAGGACCTCGGGGCCTGGGCGGAGGGCCAGGATGCGGGCCGGGGCGAAGTGGAAGGACAGGGTTTCCCCCTTGAGGCTGGTTTCCACCACCAAAAGCCCCTGGGCCACGAACACCTTATCCCCCTGGACCAAAGGGCCCAACCAGTCCCCCGGGGGTAGGGCTAGGAGGCCCCAGGGGAGCTCAAGGCCTTCCTGGGTCAGCTCGGGGGTGGTGGGGGCAAGGGCGGCGAAGCGGGCTTCCAAGGCACCGGCGGGAAGGGAAAGTCGGACGCGGTATTCCCCGGGGGCCTTGGGGCTTAGCTCCAGCTGGAACCTTCCCTTCTGGACCTCCACCTCCAGGGTCTGCTGCCCTTCTGGTCCCTCCAGCACCAGGGGGAAGCGCCCCTCGGGCAGGTCCCTACCCTCCAGGACCACGGACCGCCCCACCTGGACCTCCTTCGGGACCACGAGGCTTTGGCCCAGAACCGGGAGTCCCACGGCCAAGAGGAGGCCGATGGCCCGGGTCAGGAACGTGCGCATGGGGTTATTCTACAAGCATGGGTCTTTTAGACATGATCGGCCCGGTGATGGTGGGGCCTTCCTCCAGCCACACCGCCGGGGCCTGCCGCCTGGCCCTTTTGGCCCGCCATCTCTTGGGGGAAAGGCCCAGGCGGGTGGAGTTTGGCCTGCACGGTTCCTTTGCCAAAACGGGAAAGGGCCACGGCACCCACCTGGCCCTGGTGGCAGGGATTTTGGGCTTCAAGCCCGACGACGAAAGGCTTAAGGAAAGCCTGCGCCTGGCGGAAGGGGAAGGGGTGGAAGTGGTCTTCAAGACGGTGGAGCTAGGGGATGTGCACCCCAACACCGTGCGCATGGTCCTGGAGGGGGAGAAGGAGCGCATCACCGTTACGGGTAGCTCCCTGGGAGGGGGGTTGGTGCGCATCTTTGACCTGGATGGCTTTGAGGTGCGTATCACTGGGGCCGCTCCCACCTTGGTCATCCGCAACGTGGATACCCCGGGCGTGGTGGCCCGGGTGGCCCGGATCCTGGCCGATGACGAGGTCAACATCGCCTACCTCACGGTAAGCCGCAAGAAGCGGGGTGGGGAGGCCATGATGAGCCTGGAGGTGGACCGGCCCCTTTCCGAGGTTCCCCTGAGGTACCTGGAGCACCTCTCCTACATCCTCTGGGTGCGGCAGATTCCTCCGGTGATGGACTAAAGCTCCCTGGCGGAGGGGAGTTCCAAGCGCAAACACGCTCCGCCCAAGGGGCTTTTGCAGGCTAAGAGCCTCCCCCCGTGGGCCTCGGCCACCCGCTTGGCGGTGTAGAGGCCGAGCCCTGAGCTTCCCCGTAGGCCCTGCCCTTGGCGGAAGGGCTGGGCCAGGGCCTCGAGGGGCAGGGGAAGCCCTTCCCCGTCGTCCTCCACCTGTATGGCGCCCTCTTCCACCCAGATGCGCACCTGGGTCTTGGCGTGGCGCAGGGCATTGCCCAGGAGATTGGCCAGGGCCCGTTCCACAAGGAGCCTCTCCCCCCGGGCCACGCCTGCCCCCTCTACCCTCAAGGTGATTCCCCGCCTCTTGGCCTCTTCCCCATACCGCAACAGGAGATCCTCGGCCAAGGCCCTGAGGTTTAGGGTTTCCCGCTGGGGCGTCCGGGCCTCGAGGCGGGAGAGGGCCAGGAGGTTTTCCACCAGGAGGTGGGCCTGGGTCAACTCTCGCCTCAGGGCTAAAAGGAGCTCCACCCGCTTTTCGCGGCCCAGGTGGTCGGCCCTTTCCAGGTACTCCAGGGCGCGGATGGCGGAGAGAAGGGGGGTCTTAAGGTCATGGGCCAGGGCCCCGTAAAAGGCCTCCCTGGCCTCCATCAGGCGTTGCAGGCGTTGAAGAAGCTCTCCGAAGCGGGTGCGGAGGAGGGCGATCTCCCTGGGCGGAGGTTCCTTGGGGGCAGGAAGCCTCAGCTCGCTCACCGGGCCCTCCTTCAGGGAGAGGTAGGCCAGGGTGCGGGTGAGCTCCTCCAGGGGCCGGAGCAGGCTCCGGGCCAGGAGATACCCCACGGCTCCGGAAACCAGGGCGATGAGGAGAAGCCAGAGCACCAAGGGGAGCCATGGACCATTCCCCATGAGGCCCAGGGTGAGGGCTAGGACCAGGTTGGGCAGAAAGGCTAGAAAGGCGATGACCAGGGCCAGCCTTGCCCTAAGGCTCATTCCTCCCCGCCGAAAGCACCGCCAGGAAGGCCTCCTGGGGAACCTCCACCTTGCCGATGGCCTTGAGCCGCTTCTTCCCTTCCTTTTGCTTTTCCAAAAGCTTCTTCTTCCGGGTTACGTCCCCACCGTAGCATTTGGCCAGCACGTCCTTCCTCAGGGCTTTCACCGTGGCCCGGGCGATGACCTTCCCCCCGATGGCCGCCTGGATGGGCACCTCAAAGAGCTGACGGGGGATGACCTCCGCCAGCTTGTCCACCATGGCCCGGGCCAGGGCGTAGGCCTTGTCCCGGTGGGCGATAAAGGTGAGGGCATCCACGGGTTCCCCGTGCACCAGCACGTTGACCTTGACCAGGTCCCCCGGTTGGTAGCCGATCTGCTCGTAATCCATAGAAGCATAGCCCCGGGAAAGGCTCTTCAGGCGGTCGTGGAAGTCGTAGAGGATCTCGGCAAAGGGCACCTGGTAGACCAGTTCCACCCGCTTGGTTTCTCCGGGAAGATAGGTCATGTTCACCAGGCGTCCCCGCTTTTCCTGCACCAGCTGCATGATGGCTCCCACGTACTCCTCGGGGGTAAAGACGGTGAGCTTCACGTAGGGCTCGAGGATCTCCTCTATCTTCGTGGGGTCGGGGAGGTCGGCGGGGTTTAGCACCTCCATCTCCTCCCCGTCCTTCAGGCGCACCTTGTAGACCACGCTGGGGGCGGTGGCGATCAGCTCCAGGCCGAACTCCCGCTCCAACCTCTCCTGCACGATCTCCGCATGGAGAAGCCCCAGGAATCCACAGCGGAAGCCAAAGCCCAAGGCGGTGGAGGTCTCCGGCTCAAAGGAAAGGGCGGCGTCATTTAGCTTCAGCTTTTCCAGGGCGTCCCGTAGCTTGTTATAGTCCCCAGAGTCCACGGGGTAGAGTCCCGCGAAGACCACGGGTTTGGCGGGGCGGAAGCCCGGGTAAGGGGCGTCCGTGGGCCTATGGGCGTGGGTGATGGTATCCCCCACCTGGACGTCGTGGATATCCCGGATGGCGGCGACAAGCCAACCCACCTCCCCGGCGGTGAGTTCCTCCACGGGGATGAGCCCTTGGGGGGTGAAGATCCCCACCTTATCCACGGTGAACTCCTTGCCGGTGGAGTAGATGCGGATCCGGTCCCCCGGGCGCACCCGGCCCTCAAAGAGGCGGAGGTAGGGGATCACCCCTTGGTAGGCGTCGTAAAGGGAGTCAAAGATGAGGGCCTTCAAGGGGGCCTCGGGATCCCCCTTGGGGGGAGGGATGCGCTTCACGATGGCCTCGAGGATCTCCTCCACCCCTTCCCCCGTCTTGCCCGAGGCGAAGATGGCCTCGTCGGCGGGAAGGCCCAAGACCTCCTCCACCTCCAGGGCCACCTCCAGGGGCCTGGCGTTGGGAAGGTCAATCTTGTTGATGACGGGGATCATCACGTGGCCGTGCTCCAGGGCCATGTAAAACTTGGCCAGGGTCTCGGCCTCCACCCCCTGGCTGGCGTCCACCACCAAAAGAACCCCTTCCACCGCCGCCAAGGCCCGGGAGACCTCGTAGGTGAAGTCCACGTGGCCGGGGGTGTCGATCAGGTTGAAGATGTAGGTTTCCCCGTCCTTGGCCCGGTACTCCACCCGCACGGCGCTGGCCTTGATGGTGATGCCCCTCTCCCGTTCCAGTTCCAGGGAGTCCAAAAACTGCTCCCGCATCTCCCGTTCGCTCACCGCATGGGTCAGCTGCAGGATGCGGTCCGCCAAGGTGGACTTCCCGTGGTCCACGTGGGCGATGATGGAGAAGTTGCGGATGCGCCTGCCATCCATCCTTCCCATCGTCCAGGGTAGGAGGGGCAAAGTCAAGCTGGCTTTACCTGCGGTTTAGGGGGGTGGTTAGAATGCGGCATGTCTCCCGAGATCTGGCCGGGGTTGGTTCGCCTCTACTGGCGTCTGGCCCTGGTTCCTGCGGCATGGATCCCCGTGGTGGCCCTCTACGGGGACCGGGTGATGTACTGGGCCACGGCGCTCTACTGGGGGAGCCTTGTTTTCGCCTATACCTTGGGTAAGCTTACCTGTAAGGACCGCCTGGCGGTGGCCCTGCACCTGGGGGTGGCCTTATTGACCTCCCTCATGAGCCTGGTGGCGCCGCCGGAGAGGGTGGTGCAGGGGCTTTCCGGGGAGGACTGGCGCCTTGGGGTGATGGCCTTCTACACCGTGGGGGCCTATGCCTTTGCCGCCTTTGCCGGCTGGCCCGGGCTTGGATTGGGCCTGGCCTATGTGCTCCTAGCCCCTTGGCCCCAGGAGGAAACCCGCTTCCTGGTGGCCGCGGGGGGGCTTTTGGCGGGCATAGGGGGTTTGAGCGTGGCGGCCATGATCCAGCGCCTTCAGGCCCTGCAAAGCCTCATCCAGAATGAGGCCCTCACCGATTCCTTTACGGGCCTGGCCAACCGGCGTTCCTTGGAGCGTGACTTCTCCAGGCTCCAAGCCCTGGCGGCCCGGGAAGGGCTTTCCCTGGTGCTTTCCCTTTGGGACCTGGATAACCTCAAGGCCGTAAACGACCGGGAGGGGCACCAGGCCGGGGATGCCCATCTGCTCCGCTTTGCCCAGATTCTGCGGGAGGAGGTGAGGGAGGGGGATGCCCTGTACCGGGTAGGTGGGGACGAGTTTGTGGGCCTGCACCTGGGCCTAAGGGATGGTGCCTCCTTGGAGGCCCGGGTTCACGCCCGGTTCCCTTCGGTTTCCGTGGGCTTTAGCCCGGCGGGGGGGCGGGAGCTTTTGCAGGTCCTCGAGGCGGCTGATGGGCTTATGTACCGCAAAAAGGGCGATAAGGGTCCCTTGTAGCGGGGTTTTGGACCGGGTAAACTTTTCCTGGAGGTTCCCTTGGACCTGGAGAGATCCATACGGGAACTGGCCCGGCGCTTTGCCCGGGAGCGCATCCTGCCCCAGGCCAGGTCCTGGGACCAAGAGGCCCGTTTCCCCTGGCCCCTTTTTCGGGAGGCGGCGAGGCTGGGCTTTCCGGTGTTGCTGGTTCCAGAGGAGTTGGGCGGGACCGGGCTTGGGCCGAGGGCCTTGGTCCTGGTGGCGGAGGAGCTGGCCTATGCCTGCACTGGGGTAGCGGCGGCCTTGCTCCTCAACAACCTGGTGGCGGACGCCCTCCTCCTTTCGGGAAGTCCCTACGCCCGAGGCTTCCTCCCCCGGCTTCGGGAGGAGGTGGCCTCCTACGCCCTTACCGAGCCGCATGCGGGCTCGGATGTGGCCGCTATCGGCACCCGGGCGGAAAAGGTGGGGGGAGGGTACCGCCTTTACGGGCGTAAAACCTGGATCAGCCACGCCCCGGAGGCGGCCTTTTTCGTGGTCTTCGCCAAGGTGGCGGAAGGCCGGGAGGGGATGGCCGCTTTCCTGGTGGAGCGGGGGGTGGGAGTGGAGGTGGGGCCCCCTTTGCCCAAGCTGGGGCAGAAGGCTTCCCCGGCGGCGGAGGTGTATCTGGATGGAGCTTTCGTACCCGAGGAGGGCCTGATAGCCCGGGAAGGGTTTGCCCTGGCCATGCGGGTCTTCAACCGCTCCCGGCCCATGGTGGCGGCCCTGGCCGTGGGGCTTTTGCGCAGGGCCCTGGAGGAAGCCTTGGCCTACGCCGCCATTCGGGAGGCCTTTGGTAAACCCCTTTTGGAGCATGAGGGGGTGGGATTTAAGCTGGCGGAGATGCACATGGACTTGGAGGCCGCCCGCCTCCTCACCCTAAAGGCCGCCGAGCGGGCGGAAGAGGGGGAGGAGAACGCCTTAGAAGCGGCCACGGCCAAGTCCTTTGCCGCCGACGCTGCGGTGCGAGGGGTATCCGAGGCCCTCCAGGTCTTTGGCGGCAACGGCTACAGCGAGGAGTACCCCTTGGCCAAGCTGTACCGTGACGCCAAGGTGCTCCAGATCTACGAGGGAACCTCCGAGATCCAGAGGCTCATCATCCTACGGGAGCTGGCAAGGAGGCGGATATGGGAGAACCGGTGATCCTCGAGGCGGTGCGCACCCCCATCGGTAAGAGGAATGGAGCCCTAAGGGATTGGCGGCCCGATGCCCTTTATGCCCAGGTCTTGAATGGCCTTCTTGATCGGACGGGGATCGACCCCGGCCTCATCGGGGATGTGGTCACGGGCTGTGTGACCCAGGCAGGGGAGCAAGGGGCCAACATAGGGCGGCTTGCCGTTCTCCTTTCCCGCCTCCCCAAAGAGGTTCCGGCGGTCTCCCTAAACCGCATGTGCGGTTCGGGCCAACAGGCGGTGCATTTTGCTGCCCAAGCCATCGCCGCTGGCGACCTGGACTTCGCCATCGCTGGCGGGGTAGAGAGCATGACCCGGGCCCCCATGTTCTCCGACATTGGGGGAGGCTTCCACACCTTAAACCCGGCCCTTTTCCAGCGTTACGAGCTCGTCCACCAGGGGGAGAGCGCCGAGCGCATCGCCAAGAAGTATGGCCTTTGCCGGGAGGAACTGGACGAATGGGGCTACCTTTCCCACAAACGGGCAGCCCGGGCCATCCAGGAGGGCCGCTTCCGGACCCAGATCCTCCCCTTGGAGGGGGTGGATGGGGAGGGAAGGCCCTTCCTCCTGGACCGGGACGAGGGGGTCCGCTTTGACGTGGACTACGAGAAGATGCTGGCATTAAAACCCGCCTTTCGAGAGGATGGGGTGGTAACCGCCGGGAACTCCAGCCAAATCTCTGACGGGGCTGCTGCCCTTCTCCTAGGGGATCGGGAAAAGGCCTTGGCCCTGGGCCTTCGCCCAAGGGCCCGTTTCCTGGCCCGGGTGGTGGTGGCCGGGGATCCCACCCTGCAGCTCCTGGAGGTGATCCCCGCCACAAAAAGGGCCCTGGAGAAAGCGGGACTTTCCCCTAGGGACCTGGACGTCATAGAGATCAACGAGGCCTTTGCCAGCGTGGTCTTGGCCTTCTTGCGGGAGCTCGGTCCTGACCCTGACAAGGTGAACCCCAACGGCGGGGCCATCGCCCATGGCCATCCCTTAGGGGCCACGGGGGCCATCCTTATGACCAAGCTCCTTTACGAGCTGGAGCGCACCGGGGGGGAGTTTGGCCTGCAGGTGATGTGCATCGGCCATGGGCAGGCCACGGCTACCGTAATTCAGAGGATCTAGGGGGTGGGTGTGGAAAGAAGCGCCTTGGTGACGGGTGGGACCTCGGGGCTCGGAAGGGCGGCGGCCCTAGCCCTAAGGGATAGGGGCTACAAGGTGGTGGTGCTGGACCTCAGGCGGGGGGAGGATCCGGGCCTTGTCTACCTGGAGGGGGATGTAACCCGGGAGGAAGAGGCTAGGCAAGCGGTGGAATGCGCCGCCGCCCAGGCCCCCCTCTTCGCCGTGGTGAATGCGGCGGGAATCGGTTTGGCCCGCAAGGTATTGGGGCGCGAAGGCCCTCACGATCTAGAAGCCTTCCGCAAGGTGGTGGAGGTGAACCTTATCGGTACGTTTAACGTCCTGCGCTTGGCGGCTTGGGCTATGCGGGAGAACCCGCCCGATTCCCAGGGGCAAAGGGGTGTGGTGGTGAACACCGCCAGCGTGGCCGCCTTTGAAGGCCAGGTGGGCCAGGTGGCCTACGCGGCCAGCAAGGGGGGTGTGGTGGGCCTGACCCTCCCCGCGGCCCGGGAGCTGGCGGACTGGGGGATCCGGGTGGTGACGGTGGCCCCTGGCCTCTTCGACACCCCCCTCCTCCAGGGTCTTCCGGAAAAGGCCAAGGCTTCCTTGGCGGAGCAGGTGCCTTTTCCCAGGCGCTTGGGACGTCCGGAGGAGTACGCGGCCTTGGTCCTACACATCTTGGAAAACCCCATGCTTAACGGGGAGGTGATCCGCCTGGATGGCGCCTTGCGCATGGCCCCCAGGTAAGGTTCTGGACCTTACCCGGCTTCTCCCCGGGCCCTTGGCGGGGAAGCTTCTTAGAGATTTGGGGTTTCCCGTCCTCAAGGTAGAGCCCCCGCAAGGGGATCCCCTAAGGGACTGGGCCCCGGAAACCTACGTCTTCCTTAACGGAAACAAAGAGGTTGTGACCCTGGACCTGAAGGGTAAGGAAGGCCGGGAAAGATTTCTCTCTTTGCTGCCGGGGGCCGTTATCCTGCTGGAGTCCAACCGCCCCGGGGTTATGGAGGGCTTGGGCCTGGGGCCAGAGGTGGTCCTTGGGATCCATCCCCGCCTGGCCTACGTCCGGCTTCGGGGCTACCCCGATTCCCCGGACCCGGGCCACGACCTTACTTACCTGGCGGAGGCGGGGCTTCTGGGGCGCTTTCCCTGGCAGTCCTTCCAGTTTGCCGACCTGGCCGGTGCCTACGCTCTGGCCCTGGCGGCGCTCAAGGGGCTCCTCCTAGGGGGCGGGGTATACGAGGTGGCCCTTTCTGAGGCGGCCAAGGCCATGGCCTATCCCCCCATTCCCTTTTTGGACGGTTCCGCCCTCTGCTATGGGGTCTACCCTGCCCGGGAGGGAAAGGTGGCCCTGGCAGCCTTGGAGCTCCATTTCTGGGCCCGGTTTTGCGAGGCAGCGGGATTGCCTGAGCTCCTTCCCTTGGCCTTTAGCCCGGCGGAACCGGGCAATCCGGGTTACCAGCGGCTACGGGCCTTCTTCCAGGGGAAGGCCGCCTGGGAGTGGGAGGCCTGGGCCAGGGAGAAGGGGCTTCCCTTAAGGGCGGTGCGGGGCTAGCGGGCGGTCCATCCCAAGTCGATGGGGAAGACGGCGCCAGTGATAGCGGAGGCCTTTTCCGAGGCTAGGAAAAGGGCCAGTTCGGCTATCTCTTCCGGTTCAATGAGGCGTTTGATGGCCGCCTGGGCCAGGAAGACCTTTTCCACCACCTCGCTTTCGGGGATGGCCAGGGTGCGGGCCTGGTCGGCGATCTGGTTCTCCACCAAGGGGGTGCGCACGTAAGCGGGGGCGATGGCGTTCACGGTGATGCCAAAGGGACCCGCCTCGAGGGCCACGGTCTTGGTGAGGCCCAGAAGCCCGTGCTTGGCGGAGATGTAGGCGGACTTGTAGGGGCTTGCCACCAGGCCGTGGACGCTGGCGATGTTGAGGATCCGCCCCCAGCCCTTGGCCTTCATCCCCGGAAGCAGAGCCTTGATGAGCTGGAAGGGGGCGGTGAGCATCACCTGGAGCATCTTTTGCCAGATTTCCAAAGGGAAGTCTTCCACGGGGTCAATGTGCTGGAAGCCCGCGTTGTTGACCAGGATGTCCACCCCATGCCGGGCGGCTTCCCTCCCTAGCTCCTCTACCGCGTGAGGGTTGGCTAGATCTGCCTGAAGGAATATCCCGCCTAGCTCCTCCGCCAAGGCGGAGGCGTCCTTTAGGTCGTGTACCAATACCAAGGCCCCTTCCCGGGCGAAGGTCCTGGCGATGGCTAGGCCGATGCCGCTTCCGGCACCGGTGATCAGAATCCTCTTACCCCGAAACCCCACCATCTTTTTCCTCCTGGGCCAGGGCCCGTAAACGGAAGCGCTGAATCTTGCCCGTGGGAGTAAGGGGAAGTTCCTCCACAAAGCGAACTTCCCGGGGGTAGGCGTGGTGGCCCAACCTGGTTCTGACCAGGGCCTTGAGCTCCTCAGCGAGGACTGGCCTAGGTGAGTAGCCTGGGCGTAACTTTACGAAGGCCGCCACCCTTTCTCCCCTTTCTGGATCAGGTAACCCCACGACCCCCACCATGGCCACCGCTGGGTGGGTTAAGAGCACCTCCTCCACCTCAAAGGGGCTTATCCGGTACCCCGCCGACTTGATGAGGTCGTCCTTGCGGCCCTTAAACCACAGGTATCCCTCCTCGTCCTTGGCGGCCAGGTCTCCCGTGAGAAGGTAAGGGCCCAGGAACTTCGCCTGGGTGGCCTCAGGGTTTTGCCAATAGCCGAGAAAGGCTACGGGGTCTGGGGTTTTTAGCCCAATTTCCCCCACCTCTCCGGGTTCCGCTTGGCTTCCGTCCTCCCGTAAGACCACCACCTCGTGGCCAGGATAGGGCAAACCCATGGACCCGGGGCGGATGGGGTAGATGAGGAAGGAGTTGCCCACCAATAGGTTGGCTTCAGTCTGGCCGTAGAACTCATTCACAGGCAACCCAAGGTTCTCCTGTGCCCAAGTTTGGAGCTCCTCCCCAAGGGGTTCACCCCCGGAATGCACGCTCTTCAGACGTAGCCGCTTTTTCTTGAGGGGGCCTAGGCTCCGCAAGATCTTCAGGGCCGTAGGGAAGAGGAAGGTGTGGGTGACCCCAAAGCGTTCCATGATCCACAGGGCTTCCTCTGGGTCAAAGCGCCTAGCCCTGTAGGCGATCACCATGAAGCCGTAATACAGGGCTGGGAAGAGAACGTCCATGAGGCCGCCCATCCAGGCCCAGTCAGCTGGGGACCAGTAGACGGCAGGACGCCGAGGGAAGTTGGAGTAAAGATAGAAACCGGGTAAGTGGCCGATCAAGGTGCCATGGGGTAGCAAAGCCCCTTTGGGCTTGCCCGTGGTGCCCGAGGTGTAGATCAGAAGGGCGGGGTCATTGGGCCGGGTGGGGTGGGGCTTGGGGTCCGGCGTCACCCTCTCGGCCATGGCCCAGAGGGCCTCCTTAGGGACGACCTTGACGCCTTCGGGAATCGCATTCTCCAGCGCTTCCAGGACCTCCATATCCGCCAAGACCACCTTGGCCATCCCATGCTCCAGCCGATAACGGATGGCTTCGCTACCAAATAGGACCGAAAGGGGGAGGGCGATGGCCCCGATCCAGTAGGTGGCCAGGTAGGCCAAGGCGGCCTCTAGGCTCTGGGGGAGTAGGATGGCCACCCGGTCCCCGGGAGCGACCCCATAAGCCTTAAGGACCATAGCCCACTTCGCGGAGAGGAGGCTCAACTGGGCATAGGTGGCCTTCCGTCCCCCGGGTTCCAGCAAGGCGGTGCCCCTGGGGTTAGCCCTGGCCCAGCGGTCCACTGTGTCCGCGGCCAGGTTGAAGCGGCGGGGGGTAGGCCAGCGAAACCTTGCCAGGAGTTGGTTTCTGTTTTCCTTCCTAAGCCGGAGCCGCTCCATCTTGGACCTCCCCGGCGGCTATCCCCACAACCCCAAGGCCTTGGGTAACCAGAGGACGATCTGGGGGAAAAGGCCGATGAGGATAACCCCGATAAGCTGGAGGAGAATAAAGGGGACCACGCCCCGGTAGATATCCCAGGTGGTAACCTCCGGGGGGGCGATGCCCTTTAGGTAGAAGATGGTATAGGCGAAAGGAGGCGTTAGGAACGAGGTTTGCATGGTGACGATGAGGAGCATTGAGAACCAGAGGAGATCTAGGCCTAGGGTCTTGGCGATGGGTATAAACAGGGGTACGGTGATCATGACGATGCCAATCCAGTCCACGAACATTCCCAGGACGAAAACGATGGCCATCATCACAAGGATTACGGCCCACAAAGGGAGGTCCAGGCCCGCCACCATGTCGGCTACCGCCTCGCCTCCCCGAAGGCGCACGAAGATGGCGCTCAAAAACCCTGCTCCGATCAGGACCATATAGACCATGGCGCTGATTCGCACCGCGCGGTAGGCGGCTTCAAATAGGCTTCTCATGGTGAGCTTTTTGTAAACTAGAGCTAGAAGCAGGGATCCAAAGGCGCCAAGGGCTGCCGCCTCCGTGGGGGCGGCGAGCCCGAAGAAGATAGAGCCTAGAACGGCAAGGATCAGAAGGCCCACGGGGAGTATGGAGACGGCGGTATCCGTTATCTTTTTCTTCCAGGGAATGGGCTCGCCCTTATAAGCCGGTCCCTCCTCGGGGCGGAGATGGCACAGGAGGGAAACGTAAAGCACGTATAGGGCAGAGAGGAGGAGGCCTGCAGGTATGGCTGCCAGGAACAAAGCTCCAATGGAGACCCCGGCGGTGGGGCCGTAGACCACCAGCATGATGCTAGGAGGGATGAGAATGCCGAGGGCTCCCCCAGCGCAGATAACCCCTGTGGTCAGGGGTTTGCTATAGCCGTATTTCAGCATCTGCGGTAGGGCCAGGATACCGATGGCCACCACCGAGGCGCCCACCACCCCGGTGGCGGCGGCGAAGATGGTGGCGGCAAGGACCGTGGCGATGGCTAGGCCCCCTCGTATGTGTCCCACCCACTCGAGGACGGTCCGGTACAGTTGGCTGGCAAGTCCCGTTTGCTCGATCACCACTCCCATGAACACGAATAACGGAATAGCGATGAGAATGTAGTCCTGGAGTACTTGGAATAGCCTCAGCATGAAGATGTTGCCCACAAAAGGCCCGATTAGAGCCGTGCCGTAGAGGGTAGCCACCCCCGCCAGGGCAAAGGCGATGGGAAAGCCAAGAACTATGGCCCCAATCACGGAAAGGAGCATAAGCCCTACCAAGGCCTCTGTGGACAGGTCGGGCCCTCGGAGCCAAGCGATGGCGGGGCCCAACAACACCAGGACTACGAGGCCAAGAGTCAGCCCAAGGGGTAAGGCCAGGGATTTTTCTCGGGCAGGGCTCATGCTTGTTCTCCCCGGAAGGCCAGGATTATGGCCCGAAGGAACTGGGCAAGGGACTGGAGGGTCAGAAGGAGCATGCCCACCATGACCCAGGTTTTAAAGGGATAGATGGGGGGAAGCCAGGTTCCGGCGGTGTAGCGCTCGCCGGTTCGCCAGGAGTTGAGCACATGCTCCGGCATAGGGGAAAGAAGCACATAGAGGAAGGGGAAGAGGAGGACCAGGTAAAGGAAGGCCTCGAGGGCCGCAGCCCATCGCGGGGGCAGGAAGCGGTAGAGCAAATCCACCCGTACGTGTTCATTGCGTTGCAAAACATGCCCCATAGAGAGGACCAGGAAAAGGCTTGTGAGCATGTAGCTCATGTCGTAGCTCCAGAGGGTGGGGCTTTTGAAGAGGTAGCGCATTCCCACCTCATAGGTCAGGGTGAGCACGAGGAGTACCATGAAGATGGAAGAGAAACGGCTAAGGCTGGCGTTGATCTGATCCACGGCCTTGAGAAGCGCAATCATGGTCACCTCTTCCCCGTCCTTGCCGAGGGCTAGATCACCCGGTAGGGTTGGGGCACCCGGTGGGCTTCCCGAACAGGGATCGGGGTCATCAATTCGTCGTAAGCAGCGTAGCGGCGATGGTAGCTCAAGGCCGAATCCAGCACCTGCTTGAAGAAGGGGTTAGCGTCGGCCTGTTTCTTAAGGTAATCCATGGCGACTTTGTAAATCTCCCACTGGGTTTGCCGCTCTACGGACACCTGTTGGTTGCCACGCCGCTTGAAGAGGTCTATGTATTCCATGCTTTTGTGCAGGTCATAGATCAAGCCCCAGAGGGTGGTCGCCTTGGCGGCTTCCTCTACTATCGCTTTGAGGTCTCCCGGCAACCGGTCCCATGCGGTCTTGTTGATGACCAGCTCAAAGAGTACCGTGGGTTGATGCATACCTGGTCCCGTGAAATAGCGGGCCACTTCGTGGAAGCGGAGTAGATAGTCGGTATAGGGGGTGTTGAACTCGGTGGCGTCTATGACGCGACGCTCCATGGAGGTGTAGAGTTCCGCCGCCGGCAGGGTTACCACCGCCACCCCTAATCCGCGCAGGATTTCACCCCAGATCCCGGGCGCTCGATACTTCAGACCCCGCCAGTCTTCCAACCGGCGCAGGGGTTTGTGGGACCAGGCCACAATCTCTGCATGGGTAATGCCGCAGGGAAGGACTTTTACATTCAGCCTTAAGTCATCATAGATCTTCTGCCAGAACTGGAGGCCACCTCCTTCGTAAACCCAGGCCAGGTGGGAGAGGGGGCTAAAGAGGAAGGGGACAGAGGCGAAGAAAGCGGCGGCGGGATTGCGCCCTATCCAGTAAGCGCTCCAGCTGTGCATGGCTTGAACGACGCCGGAGTGGGCAGCATCCAGGACTTCAAAGGCTCCCACAATAGCACCGCTTGGTTGGACATCCACCACCATTCGGCCGTTGCTCATCTCCTCCACCTTCTTGGCCCAATACTGGGCCATGTGGTGCAGGTGAATAGTGGCTGGCCAGGAGGTAGCCATGGTCCAGCGCACCTCAGGGCGCCTTTGGGCCAGGGCAGGCCTGCTAAGGGTAGCGGCGCCCAGGGCGATTCCTGCCTTCAGAAAGGTCCGCCGATCCGCCAGAACCCGCTTTGCCGTTTTCTTGGTTGCCGCCTGCTTTTTCATGTTTCACCTCCCATCACCACCACCGCCCGGCCTATGATTTCTCCCTTGTCCAGCCGACGGTAGGCCAGGTCGGCCTCCTCCAAATGGAAGCGATCGGTGACCTCCGTGCCCACCCTAACAATCCCGGCTTGGGCCAGCCGGAGAAGGGTGGGCATATCCTTACGGGGCTTGGCCCCGTAAGAGCCTAGAATCCTGAGCTTGCGCCTTACCACACGGGTGATCTCCACCCCGGCTTCCATACCTTGAGGGGCGATGCCCACGGGCACCATTCTTCCCCCATCCCTGAGGAGATCCAGGGCCAGGCGGAAGGTTTCCGGTTTGCCCAAAGCTTCGAAAGCCACGTCCACTCCCCGGCCTCCGGTCAAGTCCCGTACGGCTTGCAGGGCCTCCCCTGGGGTGAGGGCGTGGGTTGCTCCCAGGTCCCTTGCCTTGGCCAACTTTTCTGGCCGGACGTCTATGGCTACCACGGGGTGGGCGCCAAAGGCTCTGGCGATCTGGACGATGCCTAGGCCAACCCCACCGGTGGCCACCACGGCAACAGACTCCCCACCCTCCAGGCCCGCGGTCTTCACCGCGCCGTAAGCGGTGAAAAGGGCACACCCGAGGATGGATCCTTCCTCCAAAGGGATGCCCTCTGGTAGGGGGAAGACGTCTGTGGCGGGAATTACCGCGTACTCCGCCAGGCCCCCCATGGAGTACATCCATATGGGATTCCCATCTTTATCGAACAGCCGGGTAGCTCCATCGTAGAGGACGCCTCTAAGACGGTTGTAGCTGAAAAATCTTTCGCAGAGGTCCTCTTCCCCGCGCAGGCAGTAGTAGCAGCCGCCGCAAGGTATGATGAAACTGGAAACTACTTTTTCGCCTATCTTCAGGCTTTCCACCCCAGGGCCTAAGGCGACTATACTGCCAGAGATCTCGTGCCCCAGCACGCACGGAGTGGGGAAGGCCACCTCCCCCTTGATTACGTGGAGGTCGGTATGGCAAACCCCACAGGCGGCCACTCGGACCAGGACCTCCCCGGTCTTAGGCTCGGGGATGGGCACTTCCTTTACCCTCAAGGGTTCTCCCACCCGCTCCAAGACCGCTGCCCGCATTACCACCGTTCCACCACCACCTTCCGTTGGGTGTAGAAGAGGAAGGCATCTGGGCCATGGGGGTGCAGGTCGCCGAAGAAGGAGTTCCGCCAGCCAGAGAAGGGGTAGAAGGCGAAGGGCTGGGCCACCCCTACGTTGATCCCAACCATCCCTGCCTGGATCCGTTCCCTAAACTCCCGGGCGGCCCGGCCGCTTTGGGTGAAGAGGGTGGCCATGTTGCCGTAGGGGACGGCGTTGGCCTGGGCAATGGCCTCCTCCAGGCTTGGTGCGTAGGCAACGGAGAGCACGGGTCCAAAGATCTCCTCCCGCCCCACCACCATGCGCGGAGAGACCCGGTCCAGCACCGTGGGCCCCAGGAAGAAGCCCTTCCCCTCGATGCCCCTGCCATCCAGGGCCAGGCTGGCCCCCTCCTCCAGGCCTTTGTGGATGTACCCCACCACCTTTCGCCGGTGCTCCTCCCGGATCAGGGGGCCCACCTGGACCCCCTCCTCCCATCCCGGCCCCACCGTTAACCGGCGGGCGCTTTCCACAATCCTCTGCAAAAGCTCGGGACCGATGCTCCCCACCCCCACGGCCACGCTTCCCGCCAGGCACCTTTCCCCGGCGTTGCCGAAGGCGGAGTTGAGGATGGCGGGCACGGCCTGGTCCAGATCGGCGTCCGGCATGACCACCAGGTGGTTCTTGGCCCCGCCCGCCGCCGAAACCCGCTTGCCGTGCTGGGCGGCCAGCTGGTAGACCTTGCGGGCTACGGGCTCGGAGCCCACGAACTGGACCGCCTTGACCTCCGGGTGGCCCACCAGGGCCTCCACTGCCTCCTGGGCTCCATGGACCAGGTTGAGGACCCCTTCGGGGAAGCCGGCTTCCAGGAAGAGCTCGGCCAGGCGCACCGCGCCCAAAGGGGTCCGCTCGGAGGGCTTGAGGACAAAGGTGTTCCCCGCCACCACCGCGATGGGGAACATCCACAGGGGGATCATCACGGGGAAGTTGAAGGGGGGGATGCCGGCCACCACCCCCAGGGGGTAGTGGAAGAGGTTCTGGTCCACCCCGCCGGTGACCTCCCGCAGGGTCCGGCCCTGGAGCAGGGTGGGGGCGCCGCAGGCGAAGTCCACCACCTCAATACCCCGGCGCACCTCCCCCCGGGCCTCCTCCAGGGTCTTGCCATGGTGGAGGGTGACCAAGCGCGCCAAGTCCTCGAAGTGCTTCTCCAAGAGCTCCTTGAAACGGAACATGAGGCGGACCCGCTCCATGAGAGGGGTGCGGCTCCAGGTCTGGAAAGCCCTGCTGGCCGCGGCCACCGCCTGGTCCACCTCCTCCTTCCCGGAGAGGGGGACTTCCTCGATGACCTCCCCCGTGGCGGGGTTGTACACGGGGAGGGTGGGACGGGAGACCTCCTGCCAATGGGCTCCGACGAGGTTCTTGACCATCACCTCCTCCTGGGCTTTGGCTAGCTCCTTTCGCCCTTAAGCTTAGGTGTACGGTGGGTGGTTGTACACTGTGGTACCCCCCTAAGCCAGGCCTACAAACTTTGTGCTATATCTCAAGGTAACGGCTGCTATACTGAGAGAACGCCAAGGAGGGAGAAGCATGGGTGCCCTTCAGCGGACGTTTTGGTCTTGGGCTGAAACCATGGCCTGGCACTATGCCCGGGAGATCCCCGATTATGCTCGGCTGGATACACGCATCCTCGAGCGGGATGTGGCGGTGGTTTCGTATGAGTATTTGAAAGCCCTCGAGGAGGGCGATGAGGTGGAGAACCTGGCTATTGCGGTGGGCCAACGTCGGCGGAGCCAAGGCGTATCCCTCCCGGCTCTGCTCCGAGCCTACCGCCTATGGGCTAAAGATGCCCTGGAAGCTTTAAAGGCCTCTGCGCCAGGCTGTTTGATGGAGCTCGCTCCTCGTGTGCTGGAGCTCTTGGACCGGGTTAGCGAGGCCTCGGCTCAGGGCTACCAGCTGGCCTTTGAGGGGAAGCTCTCCCGGGGACCGGTTGTGGGAATCGGGGTTAGGCTTGCCGATGCTGGAGTTGTTGCCTTGGCCCCTCGCCATATAAGCCTCTCCCCTGAAGCAGTGCTCTACGAACAGAGTCCTTTTGGTGTACTCCTTTTTTTGGCTGCACCGCTTTGCGATGTGGAAGAGGAGCTTAAGGGCCTGGCACGCAAGTGTCGAGCTGTGCTTTGGATAGAGGAAGGGACAGATGCCCCCAAAATAAGGGCGGGTCTAGAAGAGGCCTTGGCCTTGGGTGGTCGTCTGCAGCTACCTCCGGGCCTGTATCCCACCCGCTTCTTGTGGCCTCTGGCCATTGCCTTGGATTCCCCCAAGGGAAGGGAACGGCTCCTCGGGCTACTGGCTCCTTTCAAAGCCCACCCTGAGCTATTGGCTACTCTAGAGGTGTACTTGCAGTCCGGGCTTTCCCTAAAGCAAACGGCCCGCCGATTGGACCTCCACCCCAACACGGTTCTTTACAGGCTCCATCGGGCCGAGGAACTGGCGGGTCTTTGCCTTAGCCGGGTGGAGGATTTGTGCCTGGTGAGTATGGCCCTGTACCTGTATCGCGCGGTGGGGGCCACTCTTTAGCCAGCCTAGGATTTTCTGGGCTTTTACAGGCTCAGGTAAGCCTCCCGAACGCGAGGGTCTTCCAGTACCGCATGGGCCAGGCCCTGCAGCACAATGCGGCCGTGTTCCACCACATAGGCCCTGGTGGCCGCCTGGAGGGAAAGGGCCACGTTCTGCTCCACCAGCAACACCCCCACCCCTTCTTCCGCCACCCGCTTAAGGGAAAGGAGCACCTCCTCGGCTAGGCGGGGGGCGAGTCCTAGGGAAGGCTCATCCACCAGGAGGATTTTGGGGAA
>NZ_CALLUR010000092.1:0-4767 GCF_938010445.1 uncultured Thermus sp. | reverse complement strand
TAAATCCTCTCGGCGTCCGCCCAGAAGCCCTCGAGGTCGTAGTACTCCCGGGCCTCGGGGGTCATGAGGTGGACCACCACCTCCCCGTAGTCCAGCACCACCCAGCGGGGGCTCTGCCCCTCCGTGGGCCGGGGCCGAAGCCCCGCCTCCCCCAGCTTCTCCTCCACGTGGCGCTCCAGGGCCTGGAGATGGGGGGTGCTGGTGGCGCTGGCCAGGACGAAGTAGTCCAGGCTATCGGACACCGCCCTCAGGTCCAGGGCCACCACGTTTTCCGCCTTCTTTTCCCCAAGGAGATCCTTGATCCTCGCTACCAGCTCCACAGCCTCCAGGGTCTTTACCATCTGCCCCTATTCTACCAGGTCGGGCCCCAGCTCCACCACCACCCCCACCACCGGTTGGTGCGGCGCCAGAAGGGGCAGGTGGAAAAGCTCGGCGAAGTAGCCGCCCGCCTCGAGGTCCTTGGCGTACACGGCGCTTCGCCCCACCTCCGCCTCCTCCACCTGCACCTCCACCCCCTCCCGGGCCAAAAGGGCCTGGCCCCAAAGGATCAGCTCCCTTTCCCCCCGTAGGCGCACGGGAACCTGCGGCGGGGATGAGGGCAGGGTCCGGCCCATCCATGCGGCCAGGACCTGGGCCTTGGCCCCCTCGTCCACATAGAGAAAGGTCCCCCTCCCCTCCCGGGTGGGCAGGGTGGCCAGGGAAAGCCTAAGGCCCTGGACTGCGGGGAAGTGGGCCAAAACCTCCTCCAGGGAGAGGTCCGTGTCCAACTCCCGCCAAGCCTCCCTTAGGGCCAAGGCCAAGGCCGGCCAGGTGCGGGGGTCCTGGGCCTTCTTGAGCACCTGGGAAATCACCCCCTTGATGCGGTCCAAGCGGGCGTAATCCCCCAAGGCATCGTGGCGGAAGCGCATGTACTTCACCGCCTCTTCCCCGTTTAGGTGAAGCCTGCCCGCAGGGAAGTCAATGAAGAGCTTGGCCGCCCGGTCGGTGTAGCGCATGGGGCGGTCCAGGTAGACCTCCACCCCCCCTACCGCATCCACCACCCGGGCCACGCTTTCCAGGGTGAGGATGAGGTGCCTTTCCGCCACCAGGCCCGTGGCCTCCTCCACCGCCCGCTTCAGGAGCTCGGCCCCACCCCGGGCGTAGGCGCTGTTGATCTTGCCCCCCGCCACGGGGCTAAAGAGGTCCCGGGGAATGGCCAAGGCCCTAGCCTCCCCTCCCCGGATGCGCACGTAAAAGATGGTGTCCGTGCGGCTTCCCGGGCCGCAAGGGGTGTGGTAGCCGCAGTACTCTATGTCCCGGGCCGCCACCACCACCCCCATCTCGGGCAAGGGCCCCGCCCGCAGGGACCGCACCTCCCCTTCCCCCAGAGGCCTGGGCCAGGAAAGCACCCCCCCAAGGGCAAAAAGGGCTAGGGAAAGGAGGAGAAAGGAAAGCCTAGGGCGCATCCTGCAAGCGATGGTAAACCGCCAAGGTCCGGGGATGCAGGGGGATACCCTTGGCCTTCAGGTAGGCCACCTTGTTCCCCACCGCCAAGCGGTAGGCCTCAAGAAGCCGGCCCGAAAGGGCCAGGTCCCGGATCTCCCCGTTCACCCCCCGGCCCGGCTCGGAGATGTCGGCGATGTATAGGGCCATGCCCAAGGGGTTCCGGGGGTCCACCCCGTACACGTGCCCCTCCACCGCCTCCAGGACCTCCTGGTCCTCCACCCCCCAGGCCTGGGCCAGAACCCGGGCCGCCCGGCCGTGGAGGGAGAGGGGATGGGCCCTTTCCACCTCGTTTTCCGGTGGGGCCAGGCGGAGGAGCTCCTCCTCTCCCAGATCGCGGGCCGCGTCGTGCAGAATCCCTGCCAGATAGGCCCTCTCCCCATCCAGACCGTTCCGTTCGGCAATCTCCCGGGCCAGGGCCGCCACCCGCTCAATGTGGGCCCAGCGCTCGGGGCGGACCAGGGCCTTCACCTTCTCCTTTAGCTCAGCGGTAGAAACCGTGCCGTTCAAGGTACACCTCCACCGGCCTAGGCACCCAGAAGCGCACGCTCTGGCCCTCCTTAAGGCGCCTGCGGATCTCGCTGCTGGAGATCCCCACCTCCGGGACCAAAAGGGGCACCACGGGCACCGGCATCCGGTCCAAGGGGTAGCCGGGCCGGGCCACGGCCACCAGGGTGGCCAGTTCATGGAGCCGGTGCCCCTCCTTCCAGGTGAGGACATCCCGGTAGGCATCGGCCCCGGTGATGAAGAAGAGCTCATCCCCTGGGAAAAGCCTCCGGGCCTCCCTTAGGGTGTCCACGGTGTAGCTCAGGCCAGGCCGGTCCAGCTCCAGCCTCGAGGGCCAAAACCCCTCCTCCTCCGCCGTGGCCAGGAGGACCATCTCGTAGCGGGCCCAGTCGGGGGCCACGGGGGTCTTGTGGGGAGGGCGGGCGGCCACCACGAAGAGCACCCGGTCCAGCCCCAAGGCCCTTTGGGCCTCACTGGCGGCGATCAGGTGCCCCAGGTGGATGGGGTCAAAGCTCCCGCCAAACAGCCCAATCCGCAAACCCACCCTCCCTAGCCCGGGATGTACTCAAACTCCCGCTCCCCGATGCGCACGATATCCCCCGCCCGCACCCCTTTGGCCTTAAGGGCCGCCTCCACCCCATGGCGCCGGAAGACCTCCTGCAGGTAGCCGGCGGCCTCGGAAAGGTCCCCCTTAAGCCGCTTAAGGTAACCCTCCAAGGCGGAGGAGCGCACCTGGTACACCCCTTCCTCCAGGGGCACCACCTCCACCCCGGCCTCCACCTCCACCCTGGGGGTGGGCTTGGGAAGCTCGGGGGCCGGGGTGGCCTTCACCAAACTGAAGAGGGCTTCCTTTAAGGCTTCTAAGCCTTCTCCCGTTAGGGCGCTTACCGCAAGGACGGGAAGCCCCTCCTGGGAAAGCTCCGCCACCTTTTGGGCCACCTCCTCCGGCCCCAGGAGGTCCACCTTGTTGAGGGCGATGAGGCTTGGCCGCCTGAGGAGGGCGGGGTCGTAGGCCTCCACCTCCTTCCGCAGGGTGCGGAAGGCCTTAAGGGGCTCCTGGGTGGCGTCCAGAACGTAGAGCAGAACCCGGGTGCGGGCGATATGCCTTAGGAACTCAAGCCCCAAGCCCTTTCCCTGGCTGGCCCCCTCAATGATCCCCGGGATGTCCGCTAGGGTGAAGCGCTCCTCTTCCCCCACCTCCACCACCCCCAGGTTGGGGCTTAGGGTGGTGAAGGGATAAGGGGCGATCTTGGGATGGGCCCGGGTGGTGGCGGCCAGGAGGCTGGACTTGCCGGCGTTGGGGTAGCCCACCAGGCCCACGTCGGCGATGAGCAGGAGCTCGAGGCGAAGCCGCCTCCTTTCCCCCTCCTCCCCGGCCTCGGCAAAACGGGGGGCCTGGCGGGTGGGGGTGACGAAGTGCCTATTCCCCCTTCCTCCTTCCCCTCCCCGGGCCACCAGGAGAACCTGGCCTTCCTCCGTGAGGTCCCCCAGGAACTCCCCGGTATCGGCATCAAAGACCCGGGTACCCCGGGGCACCTCTAGGTAAAGGTCCCGTCCAGCACGGCCATGTTGGCCGCTTCCCTTCCCGTGCTCCCCGTCCTCCGCCTTGTAGGTGCGCTTGGAAAGCTCCGCGAGGGAGTCCACGCTTCCCCTAGCCCTCAGGTAGACGCTTCCCCCACGACCCCCATCCCCTCCATCGGGGCCGCCCTTAGGCACAAACTTCTCCCGACGGAAAGAGATGGCACCGTCGCCACCCCTACCGGCAGCGACGGTGATGGTCAGGACGTCTTGGAACATCCAGGCTGTCCCTTGGCCTAGGCCAAGGGGCGCACGTGCACATAGCGGCCTAGCCGCCCCTTATCCTGGAACTCCACCACCCCGTCCACCAGGGCGAAGAGGGTGAAGTCCCGGCCCATGCCCACGTTCTTGCCAGGCTTGAACTGGGTGCCCCGCTGGCGCACCAGGATGTTCCCCGCCTTCACCACCTGGCCGCCATAGCGCTTTACCCCTAGGCGCTTGGCCTGGGAATCCCGGCCGTTTTTAGTGGAACCCAAACCCTTTTTATGTGCCATGGCTCACCCCTGAATCTCCTTGATGAGGATTTCCGTATAGGGCTGGCGGTGCCCTTTCTTCCTGCGGTACTGCACCTTGGCCTTGAAGCGGGAGACGGTGATCTTCCTGCCCTTGCCGTGGCCCAGGACCTCGGCCACCACCTTGGCCCCCTCCACGAAGGGAGCGCCCACCACCGTCCTCTCCCCACCCAGGAAGAGCACGGGAAGCTCCACCTGGCTTCCGGGCTCGGCCTCGAGCTTCTCCACCCGCAGCTTAAGCCCAGGCTCCACCCGGTACTGCTTTCCACCGGTCTTGACAATGGCAAACATGGCTTCCCCTTCCTAAAGGCCCCCAAAGGGGCTACCGGCTTTCTACTATACTTAACCTAAGCCACTTCTTCAAGCACCGAAAAAGGCTCCTTCAGAGGACTTTTCCTCCCAAAAGCCATGGCCTCCCTCGTGGCCTCCTTGGCCAAAGCCTCCTCCAAAGTGGCCATCCCCCCTAGACACTTGCCCTGGCCCAGGCTTCCCTTTTTCGGGATAGGACACCTTCCCCTTGGGGCGGCCCAGCAGCCTTTCCAGGCCTTATCCCCTTGCGGCTTCCGGCTGGGGCGGCCGCAGGGCCTCCGCCACAAAGGCCGCCATCACCCCCAACACCAGCCCCAGGAAAACCGCCAGGGCCAGAATCAGGCCCCGCTTGGGGGCCACCTTCTCGTAGATGGGGTAA
>NZ_CALLUR010000091.1:0-9381 GCF_938010445.1 uncultured Thermus sp. | reverse complement strand
GCCAGCTCCAGGTCGTGGGTCACCAGGATGAGGGTGCGCGCCTGCCCAGCCTCAAAGAGCAGGGAGGCCACCTGTTCCCGGGAGGAGGCGTCCAGGTTCCCCGTGGGCTCGTCGGCGAAGAGGATGGGGGGATCCAGGGCCAGGGCCCGGGCCAGGGCCACCCGTTGCTGCTCCCCCCCAGAAAGGCGGCTTGGCAGATGGTGGGCCCTTGCCAAAAGCCCAACCGCTTCCAAAAGGGCCAGGGCCCGCTCCCTTCGGGCCTTGGGGGGGAGGCCTGCGAGGAGGAGGGGAAAGGCCACGTTTTCCCAGGCGGTAAGGGTGGGGATCAGGTTCCACTGCTGGAAGACAAAGCCCATATGCCGCAGGCGCACCTCGGCCCTTTGGTCCTCGGAAAGCTGGTGCAAGGCCAGCTCCCCCAGGTACACTCCCCCTTCCGTGGGCAGGTCAAAACCGGCGAGGAGGTTTAGGAGGGTGGTCTTGCCGCTCCCCGAAGGCCCCACCACCGCGGTACTCCCTTGGGGAAAGGAGAAGGTGAAACCCTCGAGGGCCACCACCTCCCTCTCCCCCTGCCGATAGCGCTTGCTGAGGTTTTCGGCTCGTAGGTTGGCCATCGTTGACTCCCTGTTGGCCCCAATCCTCGGTGGAAGCTGGGGTGGGGTAGCCTGGTCCCCGTTTTTCATGTCCCGTTCCTCCACGGCCCTCTCGCCTAGCCAAGGCCTTTTCCGGGGCCCCACCCTGGCGTGGGCCCGGGCGGTATCACACCCTCCCCAAGGCCTCCACCACCGGGATGCGGCTGGCGTGGTAGGCGGGAAGAAGCCCGGCGGAAAGCCCCAGCCCCAGGGCTACCAAGAGGGCGAAAAGGGAAAGCCTGGGGGTGACCGCGGAAAGGGCTAGGCCCACCTGATCCAGGGTGTAGAGGTTGATGGCGTAGGAAACGGCGCTCCCCAAGGCCAGGCCCAGCGCCCCGCCTAGGAGGGCCAGAAGCAGGGCCTCCAGCACCACCAAGCGGAAAATAAAGCCCCGCCTAGCTCCCAAGGCGCGCATGACCCCAAACTCCCGAATGCGCTCGTACACCGACATCATCACCGTATTGGCCACCAAAAGTCCCCCCACCACCAAGGCCACCAGGCTGATGCCAAAGCGCACCAGGTCGCTGATGCGCAGGGCCCTTTCCGCAAAGCGCATCACGTCCCCGGTGGTCTGGGCCTTGAGGCCGGGGAGGCTGGCCTCCAGGGCCCGGGCCACCTCCTCCGCCTTCTGCCCGGGGTTTAGGGCCACCAGCAAGGCGGTGTAGTTTTCCGTGCCCAAAACCTCCTGCAAGGGCTTTAGGGGCACGAAGATGAGGTTATCGGCAAGCCCTCCGCTTTCCTCCAGGATGCCCTCCACCCTCAGTTCCACCCGGGGGGAAAGCCTGAGGGGGCCTCCCAGGGAAAGCTGGCTGCGTTTGGCCACCTTGGCCCCCACGATGGCCCCTCTTTCCGAGGGAAGGAGCGAACCCGCCTGGACCCTTACCCCCGGGTAAAGAAGGTCTGGGGCGACCCCTTCCGGCAGGCCTTGGAAGAAGAAGCTGGTCTGGGGGTCAAACCCGCCTCGAGCCAGGAAGAGGGTGGGGATGATGGCCCTGACCCCCAGCTCCCTGCCCGCTTCCTGGGCCAGCCTGTACTCCTTGGGGGTGATTTCGGGATACCCGGAGAACCCCAGCCCCTCCATCCCCTCGGGGACGATCTGGATGGCGGGGCCCACCCGGGATAGCTCCTGGGCCAGGGAGCGCCGCAAGCCCTCCCCGAAGGATAGGAAAAGGACCATGCTGGTGGTGGCGATCAGGACCCCCAGAAGGGTCAGGAGGCTACGCACGGGACGGGCCAAGAGGTTGCGAAGGACCAGCGCAAGGACTTCCATCCCCTAAAGCTTATCCCCTGGGGGTGGCCGCGGCGTGGCGGAGCCTACAGACCCCTTCCCTAGAGGCTAGATGAGCCTTTCCACGAAGCGGGTTTCTACCTCCTCCAGGTACTGGCTGGGGTCCACCTTCTGCCTTTCGGGGTGGCTGTAGTAGGCCTTTTCCGCCTCGAGGAACTCCTCGTGGCCCACGAACCACAAGAACTCCCGCTCCCCGATCCAGTAGGCTCCCAGGACCTGGAAGCCCGTGGCCTGGCGCAAGGGGACGATGACCTCGAGGAACACCTTTTGAAAGGCCTCCTTGGCGCCTTCCTTCAGCCGGTAGCGGCGCATCTGTACGGTCATGGCCTAAGTCTACTGCCTATAATCAGAGGCATGCGCACGGCGGAGATCCGGGAAAAGTACCTGTCCTTCTTTGAGGGCAAGGGGCACCTGCGCCTGCCCTCCTTCAGTCTCATCCCCGAAAACGACCCCTCCCTGCTCTTCACCTCTGCGGGCATGGCCCCCCTAAAGCCCTACTTCCTGGGGGCCAAGCCCATCTTCGGGGGCAAGGAGTGGCGAAGGATCACCACCTGCCAGAAATGCCTCCGGGTGGGGGACATAGAGAACGTGGGGAGAACCGCCCGGCACAACACCTTCTTTGAGATGCTGGGCAACTTCTCCTTTGGGGACTACTTCAAGAAGGAGGCCATCCTCTGGGCCTGGGAGTTCCTCACCGACCCCAAGTGGCTGGGCCTGGACCCCGATCGGCTATGGGTCACGGTCTACGAGGACGATGACGAGGCCTACGCCATCTGGCGGGACCTGGTGGGGGTCCCGGAGGAGAGGATTGGCCGCTTTGGCGAGGACGAGAACTACTGGCCTGGAGGGGCCATCACCCATGGGCCCAACGGGCCTTCCGGCCCCTGCTCGGAGATCTTCTTTGACCGGGGCCCGGCCTTCGGCACCCCTGATGAAACCGGCCCCAACACGGGAAGCGGGGACCGCTTCGTGGAGATCTGGAACCTGGTCTTCACCCAGTACGACCGCCAAGGCCCCATCCCCGGCCCCGGCATCCTGAAACCCTTGCCCCAGAAGAACATTGACACCGGCATGGGCCTTTACCGGGTGGCGGCCATCCTGCAGGACGTGGAGGACTTCTACCGCACGGACACCTTCTATCCCCTCATCCAGCGGGTGGCCCTCTGGAGCGGCAAGCCCTACGAGGGGAAGGCCTCCGTGAGCCACCGGGTGATCGCGGACCACGTCCGGGCGGTGGTGGCGGCCCTTTCCGATGGCGTGACCTTCTCCAACACCGGCCGGGGCTACGTGATCCGCCGCCTGCTCCGCCGGGCCTTGAGGCATGGCTACCTTCTGGGTCTCCAAGACCCCTTCCTCCACCGCCTGGCCCCGGTGGTGGCCGAGGTCTTAGGGGACTTCTACCCGGAGATGCAGGCCAACCTGCCCGCGGTGGAGAAGCAGATCCGCCTCGAGGAGGAACGCTTCCTGGAAACCCTGGAAGGGGGCCTCAGGCGGCTGGATACCCTGCTTGCGGGCCTCAAGCCGGGGGAGGTGGTGCCAGGGGCGGAGGCCTTCCGCCTCTACGACACCTACGGCTTCCCCTTGGACCTCACGGTGGAGATCGCCGCCGAGAGGGGCTTTGGCGTGGACACCGAGGGCTTCAAGCGGGCCATGGAGGAGCAACAGGAGCGCTCCCGGGCGGCCATGGCCTTTGAGCGGGAGATCTTCAAGAAGAGTGCCCAGGTGCTGGAGGAGCTCTATGCCGAAAGGGGGGCCACGGAGTTTCTGGGCTATGGGACCCTGGAAGGGGAGGCCACCGTCTTGGCCCTTCTGGCCGGGGACCAAAGCCTGGAGGAGGCGGGCCCTGGCACCGAGGTCCAGGTGGTCCTGGACCGGACCCCCTTCTATGCGGAAGGGGGTGGGCAGATCGGGGACTTTGGCCACCTGGAGTGGCCCAGGGGCCGGGCCAGGGTGGAGACCACCCTCAAGACGGAAAAGGGGATCTTCCTGCACCGGGCCAGGGTGGAGGAGGGGACCTTGCGGGTGGGGGAAAGGGTGCGGGCGGTGGTGGATCCCGCCCGCCGGGATACGGAGCGCCACCACACCGCCACCCACCTCCTCCATGCGGCGCTGAGGGCGGTCTTGGGCCCCCATGTGCGCCAGGCGGGAAGCCTGGTGGCCCCGGACCGGCTGCGCTTTGACTTCACCCACCCCGAGCCCCTTAGGGAGGAGGAGCTGGAGCGGATTGAGCTTTTGGTGAACCGCTGGATCATGGCGGATTTCCCCGTCACCTGGCGCTATCTGCCCCTGGAGGAGGCCAAACGGGAGGGGGCCATGGCCCTTTTCGGCGAGAAGTATGGGGAGGTGGTGCGGGTGGTGCGGGTGGAGGGAAGCCCCCTGCCCGGGGTGGAGTCCAAGGAGCTTTGCGGGGGCACCCACGTGCGGCGCACGGGGGAGATCGGGGCCTTCCTCATCCAGAGGGAGGAGGCGGTTTCCGCCGGGGTGCGGCGCCTGGAGGCGGTGGCCGGGGAGTGGGCGGTGCGCTTCGCCCGGGGCAGCCTCCACCGGATTAAGGCCTTGGCCGAGCGGCTTTCCGTAGGGGAGGCCAAGCTGGAGGAGCGCGTGGAAAAGCTCCTGCAGGAGCTCAAGGCCAAGGAGAAGGAGGTGGAAGGCCTCAAAGCACGCCTGGTGCAGGCGGAGCTCAAGAAGGAGTTGGCCCTCTTGGAGAAGGGGGATTTGCGCTACGGGGTGCTGGAGCTTCCCGGGGTGGACCTGGCCGCCTTGCGCCAGGCGGCGGACGACCTGGTAGGGAAGGGCGCCGACGTGGCCTTGGTCCTGAGTGGGGGACAGGCGGTGCTGAAGCTTTCCCCCCGGGCCCAGGAGAGGGGCCTCGAGGCCGGGGCCCTCTTCCGGGCCCTCACCGAGCGGGCCGGGGGCCGGGGGGGCGGGAAGGGGGCCTTGGCCCAAGGGGGTGGGCTATCCCCCGAGAAGGCGCGGGAGGTCCTTCCCAGCCTCTTGCCCTAAGGCCGAAAGCCTTTCTCGCCCCCTTGGTTTGGGGAAAGGGTGTACCGGAACCCACGTGGCCCGGGGCTAACCGCGGAGGTGGGATAGGGTTAAACCCCTTCCCCGTACCCTGGGGTAAAATGGCGCCATGGCACTAGCCCTTAGCCTCCTGGCTGTGGCCCTCTCCTGGGCCCTTTTCGGCCTCACCTTTGGGCGCTACCGCAGGCGCCCTTCCCTGCACAATGGCCTGTACACCCTAGGCCTTCTCCTCTTCGCCTTAGGGGTTTCCGCCGAGCTTTTGGCCAAGCTTCTAGGGGCCTGGAACCCTCTTCTTTACCGGCTTTGGTACCTTGCCGGGGCCATGCACGGGGTGACTTTTCTGGGCCTAGGGAGCCTGGCCCTTCTGAACCCCAGGGCGGCCCGGGGGCTTCTTTGGGCGCTTTTGCCCTTGATCCTGTATGGGCTCTACCTGGTGCTGGCGGCACCCTTGGACTTTTCCCAGCTTCCTGCGCCCTATGCCCCCTCGGGCAAGGCTTTCCCTGAGCCCAGCCTTACCTCGCCTCGGCTTTGGACCATTCCCTTTAACCTTTTGGGCACGGTGCTGATGGCGGGGGTGGCCCTCTACACCACCCTGCTCTTCTGGCGGAAGAACCCCCTTAGGGCCCAGGGCACGGCCCTCATCTTCCTGGCGGCCTTGGTGTTGGCCTCCACCAGCACCCTGAACCGCTTCGGGGTGGTGGGCCTCGAGGAGGTGGGTAGGGCCATGGGGATTACCCTTCTCTACCTGGGGGTGGCCCTGGCGGACCGTAGTGTCCCGTATGCGTCTGGGCGCGCTTGATGTGGGAGAGGCCAGGATCGGCCTGGCGGTGGGGGAGGAGGGAAGCCCCTTGGCCTTTGGCCGGGGGTATTTGGTGCGCAAGGGCCTGGAAGCGGATGTGGCGGCCATCCTGGACTTCATGCGCCGGGAGGGGGTGGGGAAGCTGGTGGTAGGCCTTCCCCTGCGCACCGACCTTAAGGAGAGCGCCCAGGCCCAGCGGGTCCTTCCCCTGGTGGAGGCGCTTAGGGCCAAGGGGGTGGAGGTGGAGCTGGTGGACGAGCGCTACACCACCCAGGCGGCAGCCAGGCGCCTAAAACACGCTCCCAAGCGGGTTCGCCAGGAGAAGGGCCGGCTGGATGAGATGAGTGCGGTGGTCCTTTTGGAGGGGTATCTTGCGGGAAGGCTCTAGGCGCTGGCTTTGGCGGGGGGTGGTGGCCCTATTCGTCACCTTTGCCCTCCTCCTCTCCTATGCCCTGTGGCTTTTGGGCCCTACGGGGAAGGAGGCCACCGTGCGCATTCCCCGAGGGGCCACGGGGCAGGAGGTGGCGAGGATTTTAGAAGAGGCGGGGCTTTTGCGCTCAGGTTACCTTTTTGCCGCCTATCTCCGCTTCTCCGGCCGGGCCAAGGGACTGGTCCCGGGCGTTTACCGCCTCACGGGGGAGGGGGCCTTCCGCCTGGCCCGGGCCCTCACGGGAGGGGAGAAGCCCCTTACCGTAACCCTCACCTTCCCCGAGGGGGAAAGGGCCGTGGACTACGCCCGAAGGCTTTCCCAGGCCGGGCTGGATGGGGAGGGTTTCCTAAAGATCGTCCAGGAGCCCGGCACCTTGCGCCCTCCCTACGTGGAGGGAGGGACCCTGGAGGGTTACCTCTTCCCGGCCACCTACACCTTTGACCTGTTGGCCACCCCCGAGGAGGTGCTCCGGGCCCTCCTGCGCCGCTTTGAGGCCGAGCTTACCCCTCCGGTAAAGCGCCTTTTGCAGGAGAGGGGGCTTTCCGTTCACGCCTGGGTGACCTTGGCCTCCATCGTCCAGGCGGAGGCGGGGAGCCTCGAGGAGATGCCCATGATCGCAGGGGTTTTCCTAAACCGGTTGGAACGGGGCATGCCCCTCCAGGCGGATCCCACGGTGGCCTATGCCCTGGGCAAGCGCCTACCTGAACTCTCCCGGAAGGCCGGGGATTTCGCCCATGACTCCCCCTACAACACCTACCGCTATGCCGGGCTTCCCCCCGGGCCCATCGGCAACCCGGGGCGGGCGGCGCTTCTGGCAGTGCTGAACCCGGTGCGCACCGATTCCCAAGGCCGCCCCTACCTTTACTTTTTCCACGCTAAGGGCCGGCTTTTTCTCAGCACCAGCTTTGAGGCCCATCTAGAGGGCCTTCGCCAGCACCGCTACTCCTCCCCGTGACGCAAAAGCCTAAGCTGGGCATAGGCGAAGAAGAGGGTGAGGAGGAGGATGACCACGGTGACGGCGGCGGCGTAGCCCAACCGGAAGTTCTCAAACCCCGACTCATAGAGGTAGTAGCCTAGGACCCGGGTGGCCCCGTAGGGCCCGCCCCGGGTGAGGAGGAAGACCGCGGAGTAGGACTGTAAGGCGAGGATGGTGCCCACCACCACCAAAAAGGCCACCGCCGGGCGCATGAGGGGGAGGACCACGTGGCGGAAGGCCTCCCAGGGCCCGGCCCCGTCCACATAGGCGGCTTCCAAAAGGGTTTTGGGAATGGCCTTAAGCCGGGCGGAGGCCACCAGGACCCCATACCCCAGGTGGCGCCAAAGGGTGAAGAGGACCACCATGAAAAGGGCCCAGAAGCCCTCCCGGTCCCAGGGGGGGATGGGCAGGAACTGGGCCAGGGCCCCGTACTCGGGGGTGAAGAGGGTGTACCAGCTTAGGGTGGCCCCGCCCAGGGTGACGAGGCCCGGGAGGAAGAGGAGGCTTTTGGCCAGGCGTTCGTAGGGGGCCCCCTCCAGGGCCACCGCCAAGGCCAGGGAAAGCCCCACGAAAAGGGGCAGGGCCAGGAGCATGAACTTCAGGGTCACCCAGAGGCTTCCCCAGAAGGCGGGGTCCCTTAGGAGGTCCTGGTAGTTTTTCAGCCCCACCGGTTTCGGCTCGGAAAGCCCCGACCACTCCCAGGTGGAAAAGCGGATCACATCCAAAAAGGGGTAGAGGAGGAAAACCCCCAGGGTGAGGAGGGCGGGAAGGGAGAAGAGAACCAGGGGAAGGCGCCGCACGGGTTACCAAAGGTAGAGGAGGCTTAGGAGGAAGGGATACCGGTCAGAGGCGGAGACCTCCAGGGCCAAGGGCTCCAGGTAGAGCCTGAAGCCTGCTCCCCAGGCCAGGTGGAAGCCCCCTTGGTAGCCCAGTCCCCCGTAGGCGGAAAGGGCTCCTCCGGGCACCTCGAGGCTCACCACCGGCCCCAGGTGCACACCAAAGGGGTACCGCAGGTCCAGCCCCAGCCCCACGGAGGCGTAGAGGTCCGCCAGGACCAGGCCGGGGAAGAGGTTGGCCTTGAAAAAGGCCAAGACTTCGGGGTTTTGCGAGAGGAGGACCTGCAGGTCCAGCCCGGTGTCAATCCCCAAGGGGCTAAAGGGCAAAAGGGCGCCACCTTGCAGGTAAAGGCCCTTGCCCGGGGCGTACCCCAGGCCCAGGGTGTTTTCCGGGTAGGCGGGGGCTTGGGCTAGGGCCAGGCTTAGGGCCAAAAAGGTGAAGGGGATCAGGCGTTTCATATCCACCCCATCCTAACAGATACCCCCGGCCTACGGCCGAGGGTACGGGAGCAAGGAGGATTTACGGTTGGTTGCAGGGTTGGGCACCCATGTGCTGGGTGAAGAAGGTTTCCAGGTTCATGGTTTGGCCGCCAGCAAAGTGGAGGGTGAGATTTTCTCCGGGGATGCAGTTATTGTTCGCATCGTCTAAGATACCTTCAAAGGTGACCACCTTGCTGTTCACTCGCATGAGCCCGTCCTGGATGTGGATGCGCAGGGGGCTTTCCTCCACCTGGGTTACCCTGAAGCTGAGGTGCAAGGAACTATTATGGGTGCTCAAATCGATGGAGACCTCACCTGAGGAGGCGTTGAAGTTTTCCAGAAGACTCCCACAGGTCCCCGGCGTGGAGGTGCCGTTCACCACCACCTGGCCTTGGGTGTGGAGGGCGCTGTCATTTACTTGGGTGAGAAGGCTGAGATTCCAGGCTAAGACCAGACGGGTAGCGCTAGTGGTGACGCTGAGATCAGCCAGATCTACCAAGCGCTGGCTGCCGTTGGGGTGGTCTAGGAAACCCTGGAGGCTAAGGCTCTCCGGCTCCAGAAGGTACTTGCCGCTCAGGCATATGCTGGGCCGCCAGCTGGCGATGAAGGTAGCTTCTCCTTCGTTAGATCCATTCTCGCCGAAATCCACGGCAAAGAAGGCCTTGGTGGGGGTTTCAAGCGTGTCCTGCGTATTGTAAGGTTGGTGGGTTTCAACGGTAGGGGAAGCCGGTCCTTTAGTGGACGCATCCCAGTCCGCCAGAAGTTTGTTCCAGGGATCGGTGGCCTGTTGCTTGAAGCGCACCTCCAAGTCGTTAGAGGGACCTACCTGAGTGCAGTTCCCTCCTATGCACTCAATCTTTCCCCGGGGTAAGGGGGAGACAGCCAGGGGATAGAGCTCTTGAGGTTTTACAGAAAGGATGCT
>NZ_CALLUR010000090.1:0-2628 GCF_938010445.1 uncultured Thermus sp. | reverse complement strand
GCATGCGCTGGGCGGCGGCGCGGCTGGCTAGGAAGGCCCCCACCAGGTTGACCTCGAGGACCTCCCGCACCTTTTCCACAGGTATCTCCCAGGAGGGAGCGCCCCACGTGACCCCGGCGGCGTTGACCAGGATGGCGAGGGGCCCAAGCTCCTGTTCCACCTGGTCCACCACCTGAAGGAGCCGGCCTTCGTCCCGCACGTCCCCCTCCAGGTAGAGGGCCTCTCCAAGATGCCTTTTGGCTTCCTCAAAGAAGCTGGCCCTCCGGGCCAGGACCGCCACCTTGGCCCCAGCTTCTTTAAGGGCTAAAGCGGCCTCGAGGCCCAGCCCCCGGGATCCCCCCGTCACCAGGGCCACCTTACCGTCTAAGCGAAACTGCTCCAAGAACATCAAGGCTCCTCCTCTTTGCCCTGCGCCTCTTTGGGAGTGCGCTCGCTAAAGAGCCCCTTGTACCTTTCCCGGAGGGCCCGCTTGAGAAACTTTCCTGCGCTGGTTCGGGGGATCTCCTCCACGAAGACAAAGGCGTCTGGGAGTTGCCACTTGGCAAACCCTGCCTTTAGGAGGTGCTCCTTAAGGTCTTCCTCGCTGGGCTTTTCTCCCCTGGGCACCACCACGGCCAAGGGCCTCTCCTGCCACCTGGCATGGGGAATGGCCACCACTGCCGCCTCTTTCACCTGGGGGTGGCCCATGAGGGCGTTTTCCAGGTCCACGCTGGAGATCCACTCCCCGCCCGACTTGATAAGGTCCTTGAGCCGGTCCTTGATCTCCAGGTAACCCTCCTCGTCCCACACGGCGATATCCCCGGTGCGAAACCATCCGTCCGTGGTGAGGGCCTGGCGGCTAGCCTCCTCGTTTCGGTAGTACCCCCCGGTGATCCAGGGCCCCTTGAGCTGGACCTCCCCCATGGTTCTGCCATCTTTGGCCACCGGGCGGCCTTCCTCGTCGGCAACCCGAAGGTGCACAAGAGGGATGGGGAGGCCGGTTTTGGCCTTAAGGCGGATCCTCTCCTCCCAGGGGAGGCTTTCCAGGTGGCTTTTTATGAAGTTCTGCACCACCACCGGGGAGGTTTCCGTGAGGCCGTAGCCCTGCCGCACCTCTATACCCATGCGCTCAAAGCGCTCCACCAGGCTTCCCGGGGCGGCGCTTCCCCCCACCACCAGGCGCCTCAGGGTTTTGAGGCGTTGGCCGGTGCCTTCCAGGTATTCGGCCAGGGCCAGCCACACCGTGGGCACCCCGGCGGTGAAGGTCACCCCCTCCCCATCAAAGAGCTCCACTAAGGAGGCGGGATCCAGCCTGGGGCCCGGCAGAACCTGCTTGGCCCCCACCAGGGTGGCGGCATAGGGCAGGCACCAGGCGTTCACATGGAACATGGGCACCACGGGGAGCACCGTGTCCTTTTCTGAGAGGGCGGTGCCGTCCTCGAGGCTTGCCGCCAGGGTGTGAAGCACCAAGGCCCGGTGGCTGTAGACCACCCCTTTGGGAAGGCCGGTGGTCCCCGTGGTGTAGGCCATGCCGCAGGCGGCGCGCTCGGGTACCCGTACGGGGTCCACCTGCTCGCCCAACACCTCCTCGTAGGCCAGGTATCCCTCCGGTGCCTTTTCGTCCATCACCACGAGGTGGCGCACGGTGGAGAGCTCCGGGCGCAGGCGTTCCACCAAGGGGAGGAGCTGGGGGTCAAAGAGGAGGACCTTGTCCTCGGCATGGTTCAGGATATAGGCGATCTCCTTGGGGGAAAGGCGGGGGTTTGCCGTGTGAAGGACCGCTCCCATCCCGGGCACGGCAAAATAGGCCTCCAGGTGGCGGAAATGGTTAAAGCCCAAGGTGGCTACCCGGTCCCCCACTTGCACCCCCAGGTTCCTAAGACCTCCCATGAGCCTTTTGGCTCGGACAAAGAGGGAAGCGTAGGAGGTGCGGTGGACCTCGCTGGTGTGGAGCCGGGATACCACTTCCTTTTGGGGGAAAAGCTCTGCCGCCCTTTCCAAGAAATCCCACAGGTTTAGCTCCTCGTCCATCATGGTGCTCGGGAACATCTCCCCTCCTTTCGCTTCGCCACCAGGATATCCCTGGTAAGGCGTTCAGGCCACCCGGTAGAAGATCCCCTTCGCAAGGGCCACCTCGCTTTCCTCCAAGAGGACCTCGCCTGTGGCGTGGAAGAGCCTCCCTCCTGCGTGGACCACCCGGGCCTGGGCTTGGAGAAGCCCCTCCCGCACAGGTCTTAGATAGCTCACGCTCAGCTCTACGGTCACCACCTCCACCCCCAGGCTGCCCACAGCGTGGCCAAGGGCGGTGTCCGGAAGGGCGGCGAGGATCCCGTCGTGCACCACCCCCCTCCCTTGGAGGAACTCCCCCCGCACCGGTAGCCGTACCCTCGGCCTTGCCCGACTCGCTATACCTGGGGCTTTCTGCGGACCAGGGTGACAAACTCCCCCTCCTGCACCACCTCGCCCCGCTGGTTCAGGACCCGCACCCGTTGCACCACCACGCCCCGGTCGGGCTTGCTGGTTTCGTGCTTCTCCAGGATCTCGCTCTCCCCCCTCACCGTGTCCCCGATGAAGACCGGCTTTAAGAACTTGTAGCTCCGGATCTCCATCCAGGCGATGATGGTTCCCTCAAAATGCCCGCTTCGCTGC
>NZ_CALLUR010000089.1:0-3109 GCF_938010445.1 uncultured Thermus sp. | reverse complement strand
GGCTTAGGGTGGTCCTCGAGGCCTTCCCCGAACGGGCGTACCTGAACAACGGCCAGCTGGCCCCCCGCTCCCTGCCTGGAAGCTGGATCAGCGATCCCGAAGAAGCTGCCCGGCGAGCGCTGAGGATGGTTTTGGAAGGGAGGGTGGAAGCCCTGGACGGCGGGGAGGTGGAGGTCCGAGCGGAAACCCTCTGCATCCACGGGGACAACCCCAACGCCCTCCAGGTGGTGCGGGCGGTGCGGAAGGCCCTGGAGGAGGCGGGGATAGAGGTTAGGGCCTTTTGAACCCGCCCCACCTTAGCTTCGCCAACGTATACCGGCAAATCCCTTCCCCAGCCTACGTCCTAGATACCTAGAGGAGCCCGCAAGCCCAAGGGGGTACTGCCCACCCCCCTGGGCCCCGCCCCCGGTTAGTTACCGACCCAACTCCAAACGTGACGGCTCCCCGCTCTTCAGAGCGGGGCGGCAAGATACGGGCTTCCCCCGTGACCTCGGCCCCTCACCGAAGGCTCGGTGCAAGCCTTAGCCAAGATGTTCATAGCTGCCGCTACGTCCCGGTGAAGAGGTGTTCCGCAAGAAGAACAGGTAAACTCCCTGACCCACAAAGGCCTTTTCTCCCGGTGTCCACATATCGGGCAATCTTGGCTCGGGTATTTGGGGTCTACCCCCAGGACCCGCCTACCAGCCTCCCTAGGGCCCCTGCCCCAAAGGGACCGCCGGCGGACGCAGGGGGTCCACCCATCCCCGGTTTGCAAACCGGGGGATTACGGCCCCCCACACCCCCCTTTGCTCAGGACGTTAAGGGGCAAACGTTTCCCTCGCCTGGGCCCTCGAGGCCTGAAGCCCCGCCTGGGCTGCCGCCAGGCGGGCCGTGAGCACCCTAAAGGGACTGGCCGAGGTGTAATCCAGAAGCTCCGCCACAAAGGCCACACTGCGGGCCTCCCCCCCGTGCTCCCCGCAAAGCCCCACCTTCAGCCGGGGATTGGCCCGCCTTCCCTCCTCCACGGCCATCCTTATCAGCCTTCCCACCCCCTTTTCGTCCAGGCGCTCCGTGGGGTCAAAGGGAAACAGGCCTTCTTCCACGTACTGGGGTAGGAACTTGCCGGCATCGTCCCGGGAAAGGCCAAAGGCCATCTGGGTGAGGTCGTTGGTACCGAAGCTGAAGAAGTCCACCAAAGGAGCGATCTCCGAGGCCAGAAGGGCGGCCCTTGGGGTTTCCATCATGGTGCCGAAGGGGATGGGGCCGTACTCCTGGAAAAGCTCTTCTGCCAAGGCCCTGGCCCGTTCCACCTCCTTGGGATCCGCCACCAGGGGAATCATGACCTCAGGCCGGGGGGCAAAACCCTCCTCCCTCAGCTCCTTGGTCGCCTCCAAGAGGGCCTTGAGTTGCATGCGGAAAATGCCGGGCCTCAGGAGGAGAAGGCGGATTCCCCGGAAGCCCAGCATGGGATTCTGCTCCGATAGGGCCTTGGCCCTTTCCCAAAGAGCCTTAGCCTCCTCATCCCCCGCTATGGCCTTTTCCCGAAGCTCTTCCAAAGGTGGCAGGAACTCGTGGAGGGGAGGGTCCAAAAGGCGCACGGTCACAGGCAGGCCATCCATGGCCCTCAAGATGGCCTTAAAATCTTCCTTCTGGAAGGCATAAAGCCTCTCTAAGGCCTCGGCCTCCTCCTCCGGGGTACGGGCCAGGATAAGCCGCCTCACCCAGGGCAGGCGCTCCTCCTGAAAGAACATGTGCTCCGTGCGGCAGAGGCCGATTCCTTCAGCCCCAAAGGCCCGGGCCCTTTCCGCATCCGAAGGGGTGTCGGCGTTGGCCCTAACCCCCAAGGAGCGGTGGGGTTCGGCCCAGGAAAGGAGCTTCTGCAAAAGCTCCTCACCCGCCGCCTCCGCCAAGGGCACCGCCCCCAGGAAGACCTCCCCGGTGCTTCCGTCCAGGGTGAGGAGGTCCCCCTCCCGGATCTCAAGACCGTCCACCCAGGCCCGGCCCTCCTCCGGGGCCACCCTCAGGCCCTCCGCCCCCACCACCGCCGGCACCCCCAGGCCCCGGGCCACCACCGCCGCATGGGAGGTAAGCCCCCCCCGGGCGGTGAGGATTCCCTGGGAAAGGTACATGCCGGTGATGTCCTCGGGGGTGGTTTCCGGGCGCACCAGGATGGTGGGCAACCCCTGGGCCGTGTAGCGCTCCGCCCCTTGGTTGCTGAAAACCACGTGCCCCACCGCGGCCCCAGGGCTGGCGGGAAGCCCCTTTAGGATGGGCTCTGGGGCTTTATTCCGGTCCACCGCAGGCTTGAGGAGGCCAGGGAGGGCGTTGGCTTCCACCCGAAGCACGGCCTCTTCCTTGCTGATGAGACCCTCCTCCGCCATCTCCACGGCGATGCGCACCGCCGCCTGGGCCGTGCGCTTGCCCGAGCGGGTCTGGAGAAGGTACAAGCGCCCACGCTCCACCGTGAACTCAAAGTCCTGCATGTCGCGGAAATGGCGTTCCAAAAGGTCCGCTACCCTTTCAATCTCCCGGTAGAGCTCGGGGGCATATTCCCGCAAGCGGCTAAGGGGCTCGGGGGTGCGGATGCCCGCCACCACATCCTCCCCCTGGGCGTTCCTCAGGTACTCCCCGTAAAGGCCCTTTTCCCCGGTGGCGGGGTTACGGGTAAAGCCCACCCCGGTCCCCGAGTCCTCCCCCAGGTTCCCGTAGACCATGGCCTGGACCACCACCGCCGTGCCCAGGTCCTCCGGAATGCCGTAGATACGGCGGTAGGCCTTGGCCCTGGGGTTGGACCAGCTACGGAAGACCGCCTCTATAGCCCCCTCTAGCTGGAGCCAGGGGTCCAGGGGGAAGGGGGTACCCCGTTCCTCCAGGTGGCGCAGGTAGCGGAAGGAAAGGGCCTCGAGGTCCTCGGCGGTAAGCTCGGCGTCGCTTTGCACGCCCCGCTTCTCCTTTACGGCGGAAAGCAGGCCCTCAAACACCTCGGCCTTTTCCCTCAAGACCACCTCCCCATACATGGCAAGAAGCCGGCGGAAGGTGTCCCAGGCGAAGCGGGGGTTCCCTGAAGCCCGGGCCAGGCTTTCCACCCCCTCCAGGGTCAGGCCCAGGTTGAGGATGGTGTCCATCATCC
>NZ_CALLUR010000088.1:0-8906 GCF_938010445.1 uncultured Thermus sp. | reverse complement strand
AGGCCCGTTAGGGGGTCGTGGTAGGCCAGGTGCTGGATTCGCCCCTCCAGCTCCATGCGGCGCAGGAGCAGACCCAGCTGGCTGGCGAAGGCCTGGGCCACTTCCAGGTCAAAAGGGGAAAAGGCGTCTTCTCGCTCGAAGTTATCCAGGTACAAGAAGGCCTTACGTTCCCCTGCCAGGTACACGGGGACGGAGAGGATGGCCTGGATCTCCCGCACCCTGCCCGCTTCCTCCAGTATCTTGCGCCTTTTTTCATCCAGCCGGGCATTGAAGCGCTCCAGGTCCCGCCAGGTGAAAACTTGGGCTTCCCGGTGGCCGGTAAGGGAAAGGGGTTCCTCCGGGCGCAGGCATACTTGCCGCAGGGCATCCAGGTGGTACCCTTTGGCGGCCACGAAATGGTAGCAGCCGTCCTCCTTGAGCACGGTGACGCTTCCCGCCTGGGCGGCGGGGAGGGTTTCCAGGGCGGCGTCGAGGATCAGCCCAAAGATAGACTCGGAAAGCCCCTCGGCCATAAGGGTTTCGTAAACCTGCAGGAGGTTTTTGCGAAACAGGCTCCAGCGGGCCTCCCGGATTTCCGCTTCCTTCCGGTCCGTTACGTCCAACCCCAGGGCCAAGACCTCCAGTACCTCCTCTCCCGGTCCCGGCACCGCCATCAGGGTCCACTCCACCACCCGGCCATCTTGGGAAAGGTGGGCGTGGGGGCGGTTCGGGGCCTTCAGGGCTTCGGCCACAGGGAGGGAGGGCCCTTGGGGAAAGGCCCTTTGCAAGGCAGGGTTGGCGTAAAGGAGGCGGCCTTCCTTGTCCAACCGGGCCAGGTAGAAGGGGGAAGACTCCAGCAGGGTTTCCAGCCAACGGTCCCTTTCCCAAAGCTCCAGGATCCGGGCCAGGGCCTCGGCCACCGTGCGCAAGGAAGCTTCCTCCTCCGGGGTGAAGACCCTATCCCGCTGGCAGTCGTCCACCCCCAAAAACCCCCAAAGCTTTCCCTCTACCCAGATGGGCACCACCAGGAGGCTTTGGATGTCCTGGGCCTCCAGGAGGGGCCGCTCCTCCTTGGGGAAGGAGGCCACAGGTCCCGCCACAGCCCGGCCTTCCAGGAAAAGGTCCAACCAGCGGCCATAGCCCGCTTCCCGTATGGGAAGGTTTTGCAGTTGAGGGTTTTGCAGCTGGGGGGTCGTGCCCGATTCCGCCCACTCCGCAAGCTGGCTGGTGTACCAGGTGCCCTGGCGCTCCTCGAGGCGGAAGAGGTAGGCCCGGTGGGCCTTGAGGACCCGGCCCGTTCGTTCCAGGGATTGGGGCAGGCCCTCGAGGCCCAGGCGCAGGAGGGGAAGAAGCGCTTGGGAAAGGTCTGGACTCCAGATGGCGTCCATGGTTAGGTCTGGTCCAGTATACTCCCTAATGGGGAGGCTTCAAGCAAACAGGACCAATCCCCGGGCCTTGGCCTCGTACATGCGGGTGTCGGCGGCGGAAAGGAGGGCGTCCGGGGTATGGCCGTCTTCCGGGTAGCTGGCCACCCCGATGTTCACCCCCAGGCAGAGCCCGTCAAAGCAAAGGCCCCGGATGGCTTTGGCGTAACGAAGGACGGCGCTTACGGCACCCCCTTTGGGGGTATGGGGAAAGATGGCCGCGAACTCATCCCCGCCCCAGCGGAAAAGGCGGTCCCCGTTGCGCCTTTCCCTTTCCAGGGCCTCAGCTACCTTGATAAGGGCCAGGTCCCCCACGGCATGCCCAAGCCGGTCATTTACCGCCTTGAACCCTGTTAGGTCTAAGACAGCGAGGGAAAGGGGATGGCCGTAGCGCTCGGCCCGTTTGAGCTCTTCCTGGAGGAAGCGCTCAAAAGCCCGGCGGTTGCCCAGGCCCGTAAGGGGGTCGGTGAGGGCGGCTTCCTCCAGGAGCTTGCGGGTGCGGCTTTCGTGGAGCAGGGTGGCCAGGGGGGCGGCGAAAAAGTGGGCAGCCTCCAAAGAGTCTTCGCCGAAGGCCTGGGGATCGTGGAGGTTATCCAGGTTCAAATAGGCCAAGACCTCCCCTTTGTAGGGGATCGGCAGGCACAGGTTGGCCTGGATCTCTTGGACCCGGCCAGCGGTGTCCATAATCTCCGGCGGGGCGGTTTGGTGGCTGATGGCGGCAATGGGCTCGTGGTCAAGGCTGAGGATGCGGGGCTCCCCCTTTCGGGCCTTCTCGGGGCCTAGGCGGTACCAAAGGAGCTGCTCCTCCTGGCTGAAGGCCACGGTTCTCAGGTCCTCCAAGCGGTATCCGAAAGCCGCCTTGTAATGGTAGGCCCCGTTTTCCCAGACCAAGAGGCTTCCAGCCTCTGCCCCTGGGACCTGGCGGATCGCCTCCAGGAGGATGCGCCCGTAAAGCTCTTCCAGGGGCTTCTCTAAAAGCTCTAGGAAGAGCCGGTTCACCCCTTCATGGCGGGCCTTTTCCGCAAGGCGCTCTAGCCCAAGGCCCAAGGTGCGGCTGGCCAGAAGGAGGAGCTCCACCTCAGCCCTTCGCCATAAGCGCGCTTCCTTTTGCCCTACCACCATCACCCGACGGCTCCGAGGGGCCTTGGGGGAGGGAATGGGCAAGGCGGCCAGGGTGTGCCAGCCAAGGGCCTTAAGGGGGGGTATGGCCTGGGCCTCCTCGGCATAGCGGGCGGTAAAGAGCGGGCTTTGCCCACGGTATACCTCCCAGGCCAGACCCTGCCCGTAGGGGAGGCCCTTTCTTAGAACCTCTAGGAGGGTGGGTTCCTCTACACCCCGGTAAGCCAGGGCCACCATGCGCTCGCCCTGCACCTCCCAAAGGGTACCGGCCTCCAGGTGGAGGGCCTCCAGGAGGAGGGCCAAGGCTTTTTCCGCCGCTTCCCTCAGGATGGTAGCGCTTTGCAGGCGTAGGGAGAGCTCGGCCAGAAGCCTTCGTTCCTCCAGGTCGGCAAGCCGGTCCAACTGGAGGCTTACCGCCTGGGCAAAGCGGGTAAGCCCCTCCACTTCCTCCGGGGTGAAGGGGGCAGGGCGCTCCAGGTTGAGGATGGCCACCACCTCGCCCCGCTGCCAAAGGGGCAGGGCCAGTTCCGAGAGGACGTTTAAGCCGGGGGCGGGGATGTAACCGGGCTCCTGGCGCACGTCGGGCACGTAAACCGGCTGGGCTTCCTGTAGGGCGCGGCCCAGGACTCCGCTGGCCGGGACCTCCTCAAGGGCCAAGGGGGGGATGCTGGAAAGAAGGCGGAAGCCGCGCTCTACGGGTACCCAGACCCCCACGTGCCCACCTTCGCCCAAGGCGGCCAGGCGCTCGGGGAGGGAGGCGAGGAGGATTTCCCGGTTTGCCGCCTGGGGCAGGGCCTCGAGGGCCTCGGTAAGGAGCCTTTGGCCCTTAGCTAGGGCCTTGGCCCGGCGGTGGGCCCTTCTCAGGCTTTCCCCAATGCTGTGGGCAAGCCAGGCGGAAAGGAGGAGAAGGGCCAGGGCCATGATGTTGAAGCCGGGAAAGAGGAGGAGAACCCCAGCCGAGAAGAAGGCCGCCAGCAATCCCCAAGCGAGCCCGTGGAGGCTGGCGGTGGCGGCGGTGAAGATCATGAACCAGGGGAGGATGTAGGGATCGGAGTAGCCCAAAAACCCTGCCAATAGGCCTATGAGAAGGGAGCCTAGGGCGAGGGCGGGGTAGGGCAGAACCATGTTTGGCCCATCCTAATCGGGCCACCCCACCTTTGCCTAGGGGGTGGGGGTGAGGGCGAGGTAGCCCAAGGCCCGCCCAGCGGCCTTTCTCCCTGAGCGCACCACCTCGGGGAGGCCCACCCCTTCCAGGTAGTTCCCCGCCAGAAAGAGCCCCGGGGCTTTAAGGAGGGCCAGGTCTAGCCTTTCCATGCGCTCCAGGTGGCCTACCCGGTAGGCGGGCATGCCCTCGGGGAAGCGGAAGGCAAAGGTGCGCTCGGGCCTTACCTCCTGGCCCAGGAAGCGGCGGAGGTCCTCCAGGGCCACCTTGGCCAGCTCGCCTTCCGAGAGCCGGGCCACCTCCCCGGAGAAGTAGGCCCGCACCAAGGACCAGCCCTCGGGGGCCCTTCCCGGCCACTTCCCGTGGGTCCAGGTGAAGCCCCTTGCCCGGTACCCTTCCCCCTGGGCGATGAGGAGCCCGTGCCCCTCCACGGGCAAGGCCTCGGAAAAGGCCAGGCTCACGGTGGCCGCAGGGGTGTGGGGGATACCCTTGAGAAGCGCGGTGGCCTCGGGAAGAAAGGGCCTTAAAAGCTGGGCGGCCACCGGGGCAGGGGTGGCCAGAATCACCGCCTCCGCTTCCCAGGTGCCCCTAGGGGTATGGAGGCGGTAACGGCTCCCCAGGGGCTCCAGGGCCAGGACAGGGGTACCCAGGAGGGTCTTCTCTCCCACCTCCTCCTTTAGCCTCTGGGTCAGGGCGGAAAGCCCCTCCTGGAAGGAGAAGAAGAGGCTTCCCCCCTCGCGGCTTCCCCGGGCCTTTTGGGTGCGCATGGCCCCCAGGATGAGGCTGCGGTGCCTTCTTTCCAGCTCCAGAAGCTGGGGGAAAGCGGCCTTCAGGGAAAGCTCGTCCGGCTCCCCCCCGTAGATGCCCCCCGCCAAGGGGGCCACCAGGGCGGCAAAGACCTCGGGACCCAGCCTTCTCTCCACAAACTCCCTGAGGCTCTCGTCTTCCTTGCTCCCCCGGGGGAGGAAGAGATCGTAGAGGGCCCTAAGCTTCCCGGAAAAGGAGAGGAGGGAGGTGCGGGCTAGGCCCTTGAGGTTGCCGGGGACGATTTGCAGAAGCCCCTCGGGGAGGGGATGGGCCTTTCCCCGGCGCAGGATGTAGGCCGCAGGCTTGGCAGGAAGGGTGCCGATGGGGGTTAGGCCGAAGCGTTCCCCCAGTTCCAGCACCTCCTTTTTGTAGCGCACGCTGGCATCGGGGCCCCCTTCCACCAAAAACCCTTCCCCCTTGTGGGTGCGCACCTTCCCTCCCAGGCGGAGGCTGGCCTCAAAGAGCCGGAAGTCCACCCCGGCCTCCTTCAGGGCCAAGGCGGCGGAAAGCCCCGCCCATCCTCCCCCTACCACAGCTACTTGAGCCACGCCGCCTCCACCAGGTCCTTGAGCACCTGGATATAGTCCAAGTCGGCGTTGAGGCTCCGGGCCCTGAGGAGCCTTAGGCCCACCTCCTGGGCGGTGGCTTGGGCCTCGAGGTCCAGGTCGTAGTAGACCTCCAGATGGTCGGCGGGGAAGCCCACCGCCTGCACCACCACCTCTTCAAAGCCCTCTTCCCTTAGGGCCCTCAGGTGCTCGTTGATGTCGGGGCCCAGCCAAGGTTCGGGGGTCCGCCCCGCCGACTGGTAGGCCACGCTATACCGGGGGAGGGCCAGCCTTTTGGCGATGAGCTCCGCCGTCCTTTCCACTTGGCGCGGGTAGGGGTCGCCCCGTTCCACGGCGGCGAGGGGGATGGAATGGGCGGTGAAGACGTAGGCCGCCTTCCTGGGCTCCCGTAGCCTCCAGATGGCCTCCTCCAGCCTTCTGGCATAGGCGGCGATGAGGCCGGGGTGGGCCTCGTAGCTTTGCACCCAGACCACCTCTATGGGCTCAGGGAGGGCCTTGAGGGCCTGGTCCACCTTTTCCTGGTACTCGGCCACGCTTCTCAGGGAGTAGTGGGGAGCGGCCACGATGGCCACCGCCCGCCGCACCCCATCCTCGTGCATGGCGGCCAAGGCCTCTCCGATGGAAGGGTGCCAGTGCTTGGTGCCCACGTAGACCCGGGCGGGGCCCTGGGGGGTACGGGGGCCAAAGGGGCCGAGAAGGCGCTTGGGATAGACGGGGGCCTCGAGGTTCAAAAGCGCCTGGAGCCTTATGGCCTGCACCAGGGTGATCTCGTTCAGGGGGCTTTTGCCAATGGCGGCGTAACGTTCTTCCAGTTCCTTGATGAGCTCTTCCGAGGGGCGCCTTCCCCGGCGGATGTCGGTGTAATAGGGCTCAATCTCTTCCGGGGTATAGGGGGTGCCGTAGGCCATGAGGAGTACGTTCATGCTTCCGCCTCCTTTAGGAGTTCTACCACGTAGCGCACGTGGTCCACGGGGGTCTGGGGCAGAATGCCGTGGCCCAAGTTGAAGATATGCCCTGCCCTGCCGGCGTTTTCCTCCAGGATGCGCCTCACCTCCCGCCGGATCACTTCCTTGGGGGCGAAGAGGACCACGGGGTCCAGGTTGCCCTGGACGGGGGTTTCCCCCAAGACCTCCCGGGCCCAGGGAAGGGGGGTGTGGTGGTCCAGGCCGAGCACATCCCCGCCCGCTTCCCGCATGTCCTCCAGTAGGCCCATGGTCCCCACCCCGAAATGGATCACCGGCACCCCTAGGGGCTTTAGCTCCTGGAAGAGCCGTTCCATGTGGGGCTTCACGTACCGGCGGTAGTCCGAAGGGGAAAGGGCCCCTACCCAGGAGTCAAAGACCTGGAGGAGGTCGGCCCCCGCCTCCACCTGGGCCTTCAGGTACCTGGCCATGGCCTCGGTGAGCTTTGCCAGGAGGCGGTGCCAGAGGGCCTCTTCCCGGTACATGAAGGTCTTCACCTCCCGGAAGTGGCGGCTGGGCCCGCCTTCTATGAGGTAGCTGGCCAAGGTGAAGGGTGCCCCGGCGAAACCGATTAAGGGAACTCCCAGCTCCTTTTTTAGAATACGGATGGTTTCCAGCACAAACGGTACGGCCGCTTCCGGTTCCAAGGGCCTTAAGGCCTCCACCCCCCTTTCGTTGCGGATGGGGTTAGGGATCACCGGGCCCTTGCCCTCCACCAGGTCCAGCTCCACCCCCATGCCGTAGAGGGGGGTGGTGATGTCGGCGAAGAGGATGGCGGCGTCCACCCCCAACTGCCGCACGGGCAAGAGGGTGACCTCAGCGCAGACCTCGGGGTTTTGCACGATCTCCGGGAGGGAGTAGCGCTTGCGGATCTCCTGGTATTCCTTTTGGTAACGGCCCGCCTGGCGCATGAACCACACGGGGGGCCTAGGGGTGGGCTCCCCGCGAGCGGCCTTGAGGATGAGGTCGTTCACGCCCTCCATGCTAGCATGGGGCATGCGCCTTCTTTTTTCCCGCAACCCCTTGTGGGGGCTTTTCCTTCTGGCCCTGGGCCTTCTGGCCTTTGCTCAAGAGGATCCGGTGGTGGCCCAGGTGGGGCCCGAAAGCCTCAGGAGAAGCCAGTTTGAGCTACGCTTTGGCCTCTTCGCCAAAGGCGCCCTTCGCCAACTGGGCCTTCCCGACAACCAGGACACCCGGGCCCTTCTGGCCCAGTACCGGGCCCCTTACTTGGAGGCCTTGGCGGAGGAACGGGCTCTTCTGCAGGTGGCCCGGAAAAGGGGGTTTTGGCCAAAGGAGGAAGCGGTGGCCAAGAAGGTCTGGGAACTCTCCGAGGCCTTTCCTTCCCAGGAGGCCCTGCTCCAGGCGCTTTTGCAAGCCGGGATACCCGACCTGGATGCCTACCGCCTCTTGCTTTCTGAGGCCATGGCCCTCGAGGCCCTGGAGGCCCATTACCGGCAAGCCCTAAGGGTGTCTCCCGCCGCCCTAAAGGCCCTTTGGCTCCTCTCCCCGGAGTACCGCCACCCCACCCTTTACTGCGCCCGGCACATTTTGGTGCCTACCCTGGAGGCAGCCAAGGAGGTTCTCGCCCGCCTGGCGAAGGGGGAGGCCTTTGCCCAGGTGGCCCAGGAGGTTTCCCAGGACCCGGGCTCCAAGGAGGCGGGTGGGGACCTGGGATGCGAGCCGAAAGGCACCTATATTCCCGCCTTTGAAAAGGCCCTTCTCGGCCTCAAGCCGGGGGAGGTTTCCCCTCCCGTGGGTACGGAGTTCGGCTTCCACGTGATCCTTTTGGAAAAGACGGTGCCGCCTGGACGCTACCCCTTAGAGGAGGTGGCCGAGGAGATCGCCCAGGGGGTGAAGGACCTGGCATGGGAACGGCTGGCCAAGGCCTTGATCCGCCCTTATCCCATCACCCTTTTCCCCGAGCGTCTATAGGACCAGGAGAAGGGATTCATCCCCACGGGGGGCCTTGGCCAGGACCAGGGCCTCCCCAGGGGCATAGATGCCGCTTTGCCCCTCAAAGCTTAGGCCCAGGATTGTTCCGTTCAGCATGGGGTTAAGGAGGAGCCTTAGGTTCTCGCGGTCCCTTAGCCGTTCCCTGGCGGAGGCGAGCCACACCTCGCCCTCTTTCCTGGACCTATCCCAAGGCCAAGGCCTTTCCCAGGGGGCGGGGTTGGCGGAGGGTTGCAGGAGGATCTCCGCCCCCAGGGCATCCAGGCGGGCCAGGTGATTTTCAAAAAATCCGTCCAGACAGATGAGGATACCCACCCGGCCCGCTTGGGTTTGGACCAGGTGGGGCCCGAAGCTTCCGCGCCTAAGCCAGCGCTCCGGGGGGGTAAGCTCCATCTTAGGCACCTGGGCCAGAAGGCGGCCATGGGGATTGAAGAAGAGGGCCAGGTTCTGGAAGAGGGGGCTCCTGGCGAAGCGCCCTCGGGCCAGCTCCTCCTCGTAAGGCGGGGAAAGGAGGGTGCCGGAGAGGAGGTAGGTACCGAAGGCCCTGGCGGCCTCGGCCATGGTCCGGTGAAAGACCTCGTAGGCCTTCCGCGCCCGTTTCCAGGGGGATAGGGGAGAGGGGAGGAGCTCCCGGGGGTGGAAATCCCCTCCCAGGTGCAGGAGCAGGGGAAGCCCGAAAAGCTCGGGGAAGGCGGCCAGGCGGGGGGAGGGGGTGCCCTGTAGGGGCCTTAAGAGGGAAAAGACCCGCTTGCGAAAGGCTTCTTCCGTGCGGTAGTGCTCTGGCCTGGTTTCCGCCTGGATGGCCAGGAGGGTGCGGAAGGGCACCCCTTTAGTCTAATGTCCCTGGACCAGGTTCTGGCCCAGGATGAAAACCCCCATGACCACCAGGAAAAGGGCGAAGCCCCGCCTCAGGCTCTCCTGGGGCAGGCGCACGGCA
>NZ_CALLUR010000087.1:0-4207 GCF_938010445.1 uncultured Thermus sp. | reverse complement strand
AAAACGCCCCCCATCCCCTTCCAACACCGCGCCCAAGGGCACCTCCCGGCGCACCACCCCAAAGCCCAAGGCCCCGTAGGGGGTGGCCCTGACCCGCTTGGCCTGCCCCACCTCCCGCCCCTCCCAAAAGAGGGGCCAGGGGCCTTCCCCCTCCCGGTAAGGAGGGAGGCCCACCAGACCCGCGGGGCGGTGGTGCACCTCCTTGCCCTCGAGGCGGGCCATGATTTCCTGGCCCACGTAACACCCCTTGCCGTAGTCCACCAGGGGAAGAAGCCCCACGCTTTGGGGCAGCTCCCCCTGGATGTCGGAAAGAAGGTAAAACCCCTTCAGAAGGGAGAAAAGGGGATAAAGGTCCTGCGGGTAAGCCTCCCCCCTCTCCTCGGCCACCTCCTCCCGGCCATCGGCATAAAGCCGGCGGTAGAGGGGGAGGTCCAGAAGCTCCACCTGATCAAAGACGATGTAGCGCCTAAGCCGGGCCCTTAAGCCCTCCAAGGTACCCCAGGGGGCTAGGAGGTAGCCTTCCGGGTGCGGGAATACCGTGGCCGCCTCCTCAATCTGGCCCCGATGGTTGAGGAAGAGGGCCCCCATGGGCCCGGATAGCCGCCTCAGGTCCCGGGTGCACTGGCCCTGGAGGAAGGAAAGGGCATCCGGTCCCCGGAGCAGCAAAACCCCGGGAAAGGCGAAGTACCCCTCGCCCGCCAAGGCTTTTTCCAAGGCCTCCTCCATGCTTCCCATTATTGACCAAAGGGTCAGATAGGGGGAGAATGGCGAACGTGCGCCTCTTCTGGGGCTCCTTTGTGGCGCTTTTCCTGGTGGGCGTGATCGTGGCCCTCCCGGGGGCGGCCCTCCCCGAGTGGCGGGGGCGTTACGGCGTGGGCGGGGAGGTCTCCTGGTTTTTCACCGCCCTCCTCCTGGGCTTGCTCCTGGGAGTCCGCCTGGCCCAAGGAGGAAGGCGCCACCCCCTTTTTCCCGCCGCCCTTGGGCTTGTGGGCCTGGCCCTGTGGGGGGTGGCCCTGGCCCCCACCTTCCCCTTGGTGGTGGCCCTGGCCTTCCTCCTGGGGCTGGGGGAAGGGGTGATGAACGTCCACGGCAACAGCCTGGTAGGTGAGCTTGACCCCGGAAGGCGGGTGGAACTCCTCAACCGGGTGAACGTGGCCTTCGGCCTAGGGGCGGTCTTCACCCCCTTCGCCCTCACCCTTTTGCCCTACACGGGCGTGCTCACCCTAGCCGGCCTCCTGGCCTGGGTGGGTGCCCTCCTCCTTTGGCAAGCCCCGGCGGTAGCCCACACTCCCCGGGAACGCGGGCCTGGGCTTTGGCCCTTCCTGTTGGTGGTGGCGGTCTATACGGGCCTGGAAGGGGCCTTGGCCGCCTGGAACCGGGTTTATTTGGAGCACCTGGGCCATTCCACGGCCCTGGGGGGCTTCCTCCTTTCCCTGTATTGGCTTTTCCTAGCCCTGGGCCGCCTCTTTTTGGCCGGGCGGGTGGCGCAGAACCCCTTGGGCGCCCTAAAAGGCCTTCTCCTTGGGGTCCTAGCCCTCCTCACCCTCAACCTCCTCCCCCCCACGGCCCTCCTTTTTCCCCTGACCGGTTTCCTCCTGGGCCCCCTTTTCTCCACCCTCTTCGCCTTGGTGCAGGCCCGATACGGCCACCGGGCCCTGGGCGGATTGCTCTATGCGGGGGCCACGGGAAGCACCGTGATCCCTGCCCTCTTTGCCCTGTTGCCCACGGCGGGGATTCCCTATGGGCTTTTTCTCCTGGCCCTGGGGCTTTTTTTCCTAATCTCCGGATTGGAGCGGAGGGTAGCCCATGCTTAAGGCCCTGCTCTTTGACCTGGACGGCACCCTGGCCGACACCGACCCCCTGCACCTTTGGGCCTGGCGGGAGGCCCTGGCGCCCTGGGGTATAGGGGTGGACGAAGCCTTTTACCGGAAGCGGATCTCGGGCCGGCTCAATCCTGACATCCTCCAGGACCTCTTGGGGCTGGATGGGGAGGCGGCCGCCCAGATCATAGAGGCCAAGGAGGCCCGGTTTCGGGAACTGGCCCAGGACCTAAAGCCCATGCCGGGCCTCCTCGAGCTTTTGGAGGAGGCCCAGGCCAAGGGCCTCACCTGGGGCGTGGTGACCAACGCCCCCAAGGCCAACGCCCACCACGTGCTTAAGGCCTTGGGTCTAAAGCCTCCTCTTTTGGTCTTGGCGGAGGAGGTGGGCCGGGGGAAGCCCCATCCCCTCCCCTACCAGGTGGCCCTGAAAAGGCTGGGCCTCCTTCCTACGGAAGCCCTGGCCTTTGAGGACTCCCCCTCGGGGGTAAGGAGCGCCGTGGGGGCGGGGATTACCACCTATGGGCTTCTAACGGGCCACGGGAAGGAAGCGCTCCTCGAGGCGGGCGCCAGGGGGGTTCTGCGAGACTTCCGGCAAGCCCTGGCCTTACTTTAGGGCATACCTCCGGAAGGCCGCCTCGTCAAACGAGGCCTCCACCAGGTCCTCCCAGTAGAGCCAGCCCTGGCGGAAGGCGGGGAAGTTCAGGAACCCCCCTTCCGCCTTGAGGTGGAAGGCCAGCTCGTTGGGCTCGGTGACCCCCTGCTGGAAGGCCAAAAGGGCAGACTGGTAGGCGCCAAAGGCGCTTTGCGCCTGGCTTCCCACCATGGCCTTCTTCCCCTTCTCCCGAGCCAGGGAGAGCATCTCCAGGGTCCAGGTAACCCCGGTGCGGGCCGGCTTCAGGTTCAGGATGTCAAAGGTGTCCAGAAGAAGCTCCCGGCGGAGGTCCTTGGGGGTCATGGCCGAGTCGTCGGCGATGAGGGGAAGGATCCTCTTCTCCCTGAGCTTTCTCCTGGCCTCCACCTCCTCTATGGGCAGGGGCTCTTCCACGTAAAGGAGGCCCATCTCCTTCCAGGCGAGAAGGTAGCCTTCGGCCTCTTTGGGGGAAAGGGTCTCGTTGGCATCGGCGTAAAACTCAGCCTCAGGGAAGGCCTCCTTGAGGCGGGCGATCTTCCGGCCATCCTCCTCCAGGTTCCGGCCCACCTTCACCTTGAAGACCCGCACCCCCGCCTCGTAGGCCATGCGGGCATCGGAAAGCAGCTCCTCCTCCTGGGCTATGCCTAGAATGTAGGCCACCCGCACCCGGTGCTTGGCAGGCTTCAGAACCTGGTGCAGCTCCTCCCCTTCGCTCCGGGCCCAGGCCTCCCAAAGCGCCAGGTCCAAGGCCCCCTTTAGGCCCAGGTTGCAGGGGAAGGCCTCCAGGACCTTACGGATGGCCTCCTGGTCGTCGGCCTCCAGGCCCAGAAGCCTGGGCTTCAGATACTCAAGGCCTGCGCGAACGCTTCCCCAGGTTTCCCCGTAGATGGTGGGGCGGATGGCCACCTCCGCCTGGCCCAGGGAACCATCGCTCAGCTCCACCCGCAGAAGGGCGTGCTCAATGGCCTCCATCTCCGAGGCCTTGCCCCAGCGCAAGGGCGCCTTTAGGGGGATGCGGAAAGGGATCAGCCTCAGGTCGCGGATCCAGGCCATGGCGCTATTCTATAAGCCCCTTAAGGAAGTTCTTGACGGCGTCCACCTCCTCCTCGAGGGAAAGGGCTTCCGTGTCCAGGACCAAGGCCCGGGGATGCCCCTTAAGAAGCCGCAAGGGCCCCAGGGGATCGTAGTTCCGCTTCTCCTCGGCCACGATCTTCAGCTTGGCCAAGACCTCCTCCCAAGGGGCCAGGGCCAAGGCCTCCTCCAGCTCCTCCGGGGACAGAACCCCTTCCGCCAAGCCCCGGAGGGCCGCGAGCTCCTCAGGGCGTAGCTCCACCCGGTCAAAGGCATCCCCACGGGAAAGAAGCCGCTTCAGCCGGGTAGCCTCCCGGGCCTGCAGGACCAGGAAAAGGGCCTTGGGCAGTTGGGCCAGGGCATAGGCCACCTCCGCCTCCCCCCGAAGCCCGTCAAAGAGGAGGGGAAAGCGGGGTTCCCCATACCCCCGGGCCAGGACCTCGGCCACCCCTCCCGGGAACTCCTCCCGGAAGCGGCGGGTGAGGCGGAAACGCTCCTCCCGGGGAATGGGCGGGGTTACCCCGTAGCGGGGAAGGACATAGAGGTCCACCAGCTCCCGGCGGTCGGGAAGCCGGGGAAAGCCCAGGGCCTCCACCAGGGTGCTTTTCCCCACCCCGGTTAGGCCCACCAGGATGAGGAGCGGTTGGTCCTTTAGGGGGACGAGGCCCGGGTGGGCCTCGAGGGA
>NZ_CALLUR010000086.1:0-5053 GCF_938010445.1 uncultured Thermus sp. | reverse complement strand
CCTCTGGACCCACCGCCGTACGATTACGGAGGCGGATATCGCCCTTTTCGCCCATCTTTCCTGGGACCACTTCTACGCCCACACCGACGAGCTGGCCGCTCAAAAAAGCCTCTTTGGCAAACGGGTGGCCCACGGGTACTTTGTGCTCTCGGCGGCCGCGGGGCTGTTCGTGGACCCGGCTCCGGGGCCGGTCCTGGCCAACTACGGCCTGGAGGACCTCCGCTTTACCGAGCCCGTGGGCATTGGCGACACCCTGCAGGCCCAGCTCACGGTGAAGGCCAAGCGGCCCAAGGACGAGAGGTCGGGGGTGGTGGAATGGGCGGTGGGGGTGGTGAACCAGGAGGGGAAAACCGTGGCCGCCTACACCATCCTCACCCTGGTGGCTCGAAAGCCCAGCGCGTTTTCGCCCGAGCCAGCCCCCTAGGGGCCATGGCCCAGGCGGACCGAACCCCTCAGCTGAGCCAGGCCGTGCTACCGTGGGGGTATAGCCGGGCACGAAGCGGCCTTTTGCCCCGTCTATGCCGCCTTGAACCTCCTCCAGGAGAAGTGGACCCCGCACATCGTCAGTGGACATGGGCCTGCTGGAAAGGGAGGTGGAATCCTTAGTGCCTCCCCGCACCCGCTACCGCCTCATCGAAGCCGGGCGGGAGCTGGAGGCGGTCATCACCGCCACCGGGGCCTGGGCCCGCGAGAACCCCCAGGCCCCCGTGGGCCAGGTTCCCCGCCCGGGGCCAGCCCGGAGTGGCTTTGGGCGGTGCCCTATTCCGCTTCCCCTGCCAGGTACTGGAGGTAGTTGGCCAGGCCCATCTGGTTCAGGAGTTCCCGCTGGGTCTCCAGCCAGTCCACGTGGCCTTCCTCGTCCTTGAGGATCTCCGCCACCATGTCCCGGGTACCGTTATCCCCCAGGCGCTGGGCCAGGTTCATGGTCTCGTTGTAGCCCTTCACCGCCTGGAGTTCCCCCTCGTAGTCCTTGAAGAGGATCTCCTCCACCGTCTTGCCGATCCTTATCTCCCCGATGCGGCTTACCTCCGGAAAGCCTTCCAGGAAAAGGATGCGCTCAATGTGCTTCTCCGCATGGCGCATCTCGGTGATGGCGTGGGCCTTGAGGTGCCGGGCCAGGGCCTTAAAGCCCCAGTTCTCCGCCATCTCCGCATGCACCATGTACTGCAAAATGGCCGCTAGTTCCTCGGAAAGCCTTTCCTGAAGGCTTTGGATCACATCCGGATGGCCTTTCATAGGGAACCTCCACGGGCATTATACCCCCACCGGAACCCGGCGAAGGTGAGGGCCTTGGGCCTCCAGGTGGTAGGCCTCTGGCCCCTCCGTGGGGAAGTCCTCGCGGAAGTGGGCTCCGCGGCTTTCCTCCCGCGCTAGGGCCATCTCCAGGAGAAGCCGGGCCAGGAGGGCCAGGTTTCCCGCCTCCAAAGCTGGGCGCAGACGGGAGAACCCCCCTTGGGGACCCAGGATCGCCTCTTTGCGGGGAAGATCCCCCACCCAAGCCAAGGCCTGGGCCAGGTCCTTTCCCCGGCGCACCACCCCTGCCACCTGGCCCATCCGTTGGCGTAAGGTTTCCCCCTGGGTGGGGTCCAGGAGGTGGGCGGGAAGGGGCTCCGGTGCCTTAGGGGAGGCGAGGTCCTGTAGGGCGGCTTTGGCCGCCCTCTCCCCCATAACCAACCCCTCCAGAAGGCTGTTGGAGGCCAGGCGGTTGGCCCCGTGCAAGCCCGTGGAGGCCACCTCCCCGGCGGCATAAAGACCGGGAACCCCCGTGTAGCCTTGAAGGTCGGTTTTCACGCCCCCCATGGCGTAGTGGGCAGCCGGGGCCACGGGCAGGGGCTCCCTAAGGGGATCCAACCCCAGGGCCCGGGCCGCGGCCACCACCGTGGGAAAGCGTTCCTCCAGGTTGGGGATGGGCCTGAGGTCCAGGAAGACCCCGCCCGTCCTCTCCCCCTCCCGGTGCACCGCCCGGGCCACCACATCCCGGGGGGCTAGCTCGGCCAAGGGGTCGTACCGGGGCATGAACCGCTCCCCCTGGGCGTTGATGAGGACCGCCCCTTCCCCCCGGCAGGCCTCGCTCACCAGGCTCCCATCGGGAAGGGCGGTGGGATGGAACTGGACGAACTCCAGGTCCCTTAGGGTAGCCCCCGCCTGGTAGGCCAGGGCCATCCCGTCCCCCGTGGCCCCTTGGGGGTTGGTGGTCACCGGGAAAAGCCGCCCCAGGCCTCCCGTGGCCAGAAGCACCGCCCCGGCCCGTACCACTTGGGGCCCCTCGGGTCCCAGGACCAAAGCCCCCGCCACCCTTTTCCCATCCCGGAGAAGGCTTACCGCCATGTACCCCTCGAGGACCGGGCTCCTAAGCCGTTTCAGGAGCCCTTGGAGGAGGAGGAGACCGCTTCGGTCCCCCCCCAGGTGCCGCACCCGGGCCCGGGAGTGTCCCCCTTCCCGGGTGGGCTCGGGGTGGAAGGGAAGCCCCAGGGAAAGAAGCCTTTCCAGGTGGCGAGGGGCTTCCTGCAGGATGGACCGGGCCACGGCCTCCTCCACCAGGCCCCGGCCTGCCCTCAAGGTATCCTCCAGGTGGGCCTCGAGGTCCGCCTCGTCCAGGGGAAAGGCCACCCCCCCTTGGGCCCAGGGGGTGGAGCCTGAGGGCAAGGGGTCTTTGCTGAGGAGGAGGACCTTAGCCCCCTGCGCCTCCGCCGCCAAAGCGGCGTAGACCCCCGCAATGCCCGCACCCAGGATGAGGAGATCGGCGCTAAGGGTTTCCATGGGCTTTTTCGTTCCTGGCCCTAGCCCACGGCCACCATGGCGGAAAGGGCCTTCCGGGCCTTTTCCGCCACCTCCTCGGGTACCCGGACCACGTGGCGCATCTCCTTTAGGGAGCGGTATACCTTCTCCAGGGTGATCTTTTTCATGTACTCGCAGACCGCATCCGGTTTCACGGGAATGAAGGCCTTGCCCGGGGCCTCCTTGGCCAGGCGGTGCAGGATCCCCACCTCGGTGGCCACCACGAACTCCTTGGCCTCGGCCTTCTTGGCGTAGCGTACCATGCCCTCGGTGGAGAGCATCTTGGCATCCGGCTTGAGGAAGAGGCAACTGGAGCCGCAGCCGCACTCCGGGTGGATCATGAACTCCGCTCCCGGGTGCGCCTCCAGGAGGGCCTTTAGGTGCTCCTCCCGGATGCCCGCATGCACATGGCATTCCCCCGGGAAAAGGTCCAGGCTTCTACCCGTGACCCGGGCCACGTGGGCCCCCAGGAACATGTCGGGCACAAAGAAGATGGGCCGGTCCTTGGGGAGGCGGGCCACCACCTCCACGGCGTTGGCGCTGGTGACGCACACGTCCGCCAGGGCCTTCACCTCGGCCCTGGTGTTCACGTAGGCCACCACGATGCCCTCGGGATGGTCCTCTTTCCAGGCCAGGATGTCCTCGGGGCGGATGCTGTCCGCCAAGGAGCAACCCGCTTCCAGGTCGGGGAGGAGAACGGTCTTTTCCGGGTTCAGGATGGCGGCGGTTTCCGCCATGAAGTGAACCCCAGCGAAAACGATGACCTTGGCCGGGGTCCTCTGCGCCTCCCGGGCTAGGCCCAGGGAGTCCCCCACGAAATCCGCCACCTCCTGCACCTCCGGAAGCTGGTAGGAGTGGGCCAGAATGACCGCTTGCCGCTCCGCCTTGAGGCGGCGTACCTCTTCCTTGAGCTTCTCTGGTTCCATCTTTACCCGCTCGCTGGGCTAAAGCCCTGTTCCCAAAAACCCTCGTCAAAGGCCAAGGCCTTCCGCAAACCCCTTTCCCGCATGAAGAAGAAACTGGTCCAGTCCACCAGGCTCAGGTCCTTCCTTCGGGAGGCCAGGAGGGCGGTGAGGGCCATGTGGTGCAGCCCCCCACCCACAGGGACCGTCGGGATTACACCCAGAAGGTCGTGGCCATGGGCCCGTGCCGCCTCGAGGCCCAAACTCCCCTGCACCAGGGCCACGCTCTCCACCACATGGCCGCGGGTTACGGGGCGCTCCCGGGCCGCGAGAAGGTGGCGGAAGGCTTCGGCCGCCTCGAGGTGGTAGGCGTCATCCCGGTCCAGGAGGGCGTAAGGGGCGGAGGTATCAACGAAGACGGCCAAGGTGGTCCCCTTCCCGGGCCAGGTAACGGTCGTGCTCCTGGCTCACGTCCTTGTGGCCCGAGGCGAAGCGGCCCACCGCGGCCAGGGCCCGCTGGGCCCGCTCGGCAAAACCCCCGTTCTCCTTTTCCTGGAGGTAGGCTTCCACCGACCGCCGCACCAGCTCCGCCAGGGATACCCCTTCCTCCTGGGCCCAGGCCTTGAGGCGCTGGGCCTGTTCCTCCGGGAGTGGGACCTGGGTCCGCACCACGCCATCACCTTATTATACCCCCACATCATGGCTGCACCACCAGGAGGGAGAGGTCCAGGGCCTTGGCGGAGTGGGTGAGGGCCCCCACGCTCACGTAGTCCACCCCGGCCTCGGCCGCCTTCCGGGCCCTTTCGGGGGTCATGTTCCCACTGGCCTCCAAGGGAACCCGCCCCCCCACCCGGCGCACCGCCTCCCGGATGGCCTCGGGGGAAAAGTTGTCCAGGAGGATCAGGTCCGCCCCCGCCTCCAAGGCCTCCTCTAGCTCCGCCAGGTTGGTCACCTCCACCTCCACCCTGAGGTAATGGGGGGCCTGGGCCCTGGCCCGCCTTACCGCTTCCCCCACGCCCCCCGCGGCCCGGATGTGGTTTTCCTTGATGAGGATGCCGTCAAACAGGCCAAAGCGGTGGTTCCGCCCTCCCCCTACCCGCACCGCGTACTTCTCCAGGGCCCTTAGGCCAGGGGTGGTCTTGCGGGTGTCCAGAACCTGGGTCCGGGTCCCCCTTAGGGCCTCCACGTAGGTTCGGGTGAGGGTGGCGATGCCCGAGAGGCGCTGAAGCAGGTTCAGCGCCAGCCTTTCCCCGGCCAGGATGCCCCTTAGGGGCCCCTCGAGGCGGGCCACCTCCTGGCCGGGCCTCACCCTGGCCCCCTCCTCCACCAGGGGCGTGAAGGCGATGCGGGCATCCACCAGGGCAAAGACCTCC